>JAKSDM010000612.1 GCA_022360135.1 Pseudanabaenales cyanobacterium
GGTTAATTGCTCAAGCGCTTGTCGCTCTTCAGGAGTGAGGGAGACGATGTATTTCTTCTTAGGCATCTGTCAGAGCATGATAGGAGACAGGGTAATTATCGACGATTCTATTCCTCAAATCAAATTTGACAGACTAGTAGGTTTTGCCGCTGCGTTCGTAAAAATCGCTTTTCCCCCCGCAAAATGTTGATTTCTCGCCGTTCAGGATTGAGGATACAAAGGCGATGGGTGCGATCAAGGGCGAGTTTCGCCGCCGCCCCCCGATAGCCCACAACCGGTGTAGCGGTGTCTGCCGATGGGTCAAGGCAAAAAATGAACCGTTCTTCTTCTTCTCCCACCGACCGGGGACGGCGATCGCCAATGTAGAGATTCCCGTCGCTATCCACGGCTAACCCAGAGGGCTGCACGCTGTCAGGCAGGCGCTCCCCTAAATCGAGTATGGGTTGAAGTTCGGCGAGATTGCCGTCGGACTTGAATCTCACCACTGCCTCGGTATCGAGGACACAGATATCTTGATCCGCTGGATTATCTTGATTGGGCGCCAGTGCGATCGCTTGGGGGGCTCTCAGCTCCCCTCTAGCAAATCCTGCTGTCGGTATGGGACGCCCTGAGGGGGCGTATTTCACAATAATCTGTTCGCCGATGTTTAAAAGGACATAGAGGGTCCCCTTGCGATCGGCGGCCAAATCGACCACCCCAACCCCCGCTGGCAGGGTCACGACCCATCGAATTTGCCAGTTAAGCCGCTCGGCAAAGGCATAAATACGAGTTTGATAGGTAAATTCTGACGGTTTAAATTCGTCTGCCACATAGATATTGGGGCGACTATAGGCAATGTGGGTCGGCTGAACGAATCTATCTTGAAAAACGTCAATTGACTCCGCATAGTTTTGCTGCGAATCGAACTGCACAATCCGCCGATTATTGGCATCGAGCCCATAAACTTGAGCCAGGTCTCCTAGGGCCAGGTCGGTAACCTCGACAGCGCTCAGTTTGTGTTCGGCGACAAACTGCAAACCCGATTTGAGTCGTACGCCCTCATCGTCAACGGCCAAATTCTGGAGGTCTCCCCGTTCCCAATCCGCCTGAGTATTTAGCACTAAAAATTGAAATTCTTTCGGTTTCATCTCAACGCTTCCCAGGGTCGATTTCGATCTGGTGTCTGGTCGAGTAAATCAAGCTGTGGGGAGGAATCGGAATATTCCCAGCCCGATCGACCTCGATCTCTTCCTCGGCGTCGCCAACCTGCAATTCCAAATTTTCCACACAGTCCATTGCCGCCGTGCTGTTTTCAATCGCTTGATACACCTCGGATCGATACACCGTTCGGCCAAAAGGCCAGCCCTTCCTTTCACGCCCCCCAGTCAGGGGATTTAAGAAGTATTGGGTGAGGAAATGCTCGATTTGTTGACGGCTCTCATCGGGGTTAAATTCAGGCCAAATCCGCACCACAGCCTTGACCCTGACCTCAACGAAGCTGGGCGGAATAACCTCCACTTGGGTGGTAATCAGCCGGTGTTTGTCCAAATGTTGATGGATAGCCTGCAAAAAACCTGAACTGGGTTGAGTTGGTTTCGGGGTTTCGCTGTAGGGGACGACAACCACTTTGACCTGTGAGCTGAGAGCTGGTTCTGGCGGGAGAAACACTTGCGCTCTGGCGACCCGAAGTCCAGGCGTGGCTAGCGCCAATTGCTCAAAATCTTCGCTAGTCACTGCCCGCTCTATTCGTTTCAGTTCTTTTCTCGCCCGTCGCTGGCCCTGTTCTAGTGATTCATGAGCGGTTCCTCCTACCGCAGCGCATCGGTTTTCAACGGTGACGAATTCTGGATCCAACAGACCATAAGCCGGGTTGTAAATCTGCTGAATGGTATTCGCTTCCACATTCCCTTGCCCTCCCTGCACAAGTTGACAAGCAATGACGCGAATGTTGTATTCATCGCCATCATCTGACGCGGGTGGGATATCCCCGTTGACGCCATCGCCGAACCAGAGTTCACCCTGTTGTGGATCCAAGACGTAATGCGGATCTTCGGGGTGGGAGGCGTCAAAATCGTCAACTCGAATCCAGTCCCGCCAGCAGTTATTGGAGTTAATTTTCTCTTTTACTTGAAGCTGAAATGTTTTGGCGACAATCGGAAACGGCTTGAGAGAGAAAGTTTGATTGGGCAATCCATTGCTACGGAATAAACCGTGTCGATGATCCGAGTCCGAAAGATAGGAAATCACCCGAACATTGCTGATTCCAGCTGGGGGAATATCTCGCCGGAAAACAATCGTTATGGATTGATTATTGTCTGTCTTGTCTAGTTCATACCCATCCCAGTCTTGCCAGCATCCATCCGGCATTTTGACCTGCAGAATATTATCGCCTTTAAGGGCTAAATAAGACGCCGGAAAGGATTGTATACACTCGTGATGACTGGAATACGTGATCACTTCTCTCAGGGTGTCTGTCTGAGTCGCCGATATCGTATTCAGCAGAATGGAGTCTATTTTCGGCGGTAATTCGTATCCAGCCTGATCGACCCTGACTCGCAGCCAGTACATTTCCGCGGCAAAAGGGAAGAGGTTCCGCACCGCCATATCGATGGGGGGATTGAACCAAAGCCGCCCGCTCTGGTAGAACATCTGGGTTTCCTCACGCTCGACCGGGAGTGACCGCCAATACCCCGCCAGGCTGTAATAGTCCCACGATAGAGAAACAGACGGAATAAACTCAACGGGGTCTTCTCCGTGACGGCCTCGGGCGACTGGATAATCTTCAAACAGATTAAAGGTTAAAGCGCTGGTTCCATGGGCAGGAAAGGGTTGAGCATAGATGGACTGGTTGTTGTCTTCTGAGACATAGAAATAAAGGTGATCAGTGATGTCTGTCGCACTGGTGAGTTTAACGCGATTGCGCGCTTCATCCAGATCCAAAGTGAGCTGTCGATCGCCATCACCGATGGCGATGGTTTTTCCGTCATTAAGTTTGCAAATGGCCGGGTTGTCTAGGTGTTTAACCCAACTAATCCCTAAATATTGATCTAAATACTGCTTCAATCTTTCGGTGTCGGCATTTTCCTCGCAGCCGGGAACGTTATCCCAATCAAACAGGTAAAGCGGCTTAAACCCAAGATATAAAGCACTGCCGATTGCGGCCTTTTGGCCAAAGGCATAGAAGGACAGTCCCTGCAGGCGATCGGCGTCTAGATTATCCATCCGCCCGTCACCAGAAGAACTGATCACCTGTCCCAATTCAGCCGGGACAAGCAGCACAGAGCTGTCTGTCTCAAAGACAATCCCTTCCTTAGTCGCTAGCTTGGTCCCCTGGGTCACCAGCACAGGGGTCAAAATCTGCGGGTCAACCCATGAAAAAGTGACATCAGTTGTGGCTGGATTGGCGTCTTTGAGGCGAATCCCTAGCAGTTTCAAGAATTTGAGAGAGTTGTCTTCCCGAACTTGATCCAGATAGTAGCGTTGCAATTCACTTAACCAGGCAAACAGTTCGATCACGGTAATGCCGGGATCGTGGATATTGTAATCTGTCCATTCGGGGGCATAGCGGGGAATTAATTTCTGCGCCTCTTCCACCAATTGGGCAAAGGTGCGGTTATCGAGTTGGGGTAAGGGGAGTGTCATGGTTGCTTCTTGCTGACCTGCGGTCAATTAACTCAATTCGATGCTCGCCATTGGAGACTAATGCGTGGGCGGGGATGTGAATTTCGCCGCCATTCCCAGCGTCAGCAGACTCAGTTCCATCAGCGAGAGCCATAGCTAGGAAATCAACCCGATCGACGTTAGGAATCTCCCCTAACAAGGCATAGAAGTCGGATAGGCAGGGCGATCGGCCAAATTCCCAGCCCCGCTTTTGATAGCCCCCCGTCAAGGGATGGAGAAAGGTGTTGAGGGTTTGTCTGGCCATTCGCTCCACCTCAGGCAGCGCCTCAAGCATGGTGACGACAATGCGGGTTGAGATCGCAATCTCGACGTATACCGGCCCCCTGACATCCAGATGTTTTGGGGTAGTAACGAGATTAGCCGCCTGCTGTTGTAGAGATTGCTTGACCTGTTGTCTGAGCCGTAGAGAGGGTCGGGGTTGCGGCTCGCTGCTGTGGGGGACGACGATTACACTCACCCAACCAAGTTCGGGTTGTCCTTCGCGGTTAATATTTGGCAGGCACTTCACTCTGGCGACGCTACGAGACGCTTGCTCGGTCAAGCGTTCAAAATCGTCGGCCCGGTTGCGATGCTTCAACAGATGTGGGCCACGCTCTAGAGTCCGCTCTAGTAATTCAGGATCGCAGCCCCCTTCAGCGGGTTCGGGGTTGGTCACCCGATCGACAAAGGCAATAGAGCTATTTAAGCGGCTAATCCGCCAGCGATCGACATTGCCCTGTTTGCCGCCGCCCACCTGATAAGTCACCCGAATGTTATTCACCCCGACTGGCGGGATGGCGCCTTCTGCACCATCGCCAAATTGAATTTGTCCCAACCTGCGATCGATTTGATAATGGCGATCGCCCGCTGCCGATTCCAGCAAATCTCCTCTCGACTCCCATTTCAGCCAAAATTGAGTCGTATTCCCTTGGTTGTCTCGCACGACCTCTACTTGAAGCTTGTCCTGCTTCGCCAGCGTTAACAGGTGTTGTCTGTCTTCAGCGGTAAGGGCGGTTAACTCATTCACCCAAACCGCCGCTGAGAGCACTGGCGATTGAAACAGGGTAAAAGTTTGGTCAGCCTTGCCATTGCTGGAGCCCACAATTTCTTGCTCGATCGTCTCTGTTTGAGAAACCCAGGTGGTATTTAAATAAATGCCTGCGTTCTTGGGAGCAGGGACTGAGCTACCTGGCTGGGGATTAAATTGATCGTTTAGATCAACAATCCGGAGCCAATAAAGGGATTGGTCAAAGCGTGAGGCTTTCACAAAATCGGTAGGACCGATAAATTCAACTGTTCCACTTTGAGTCAAGCTGTTTGTTTTATCGCGAACGTCCAGTCTGGCCCACTGCCTGATACCGTTTTGCCGTTTGTAATATTCCCAAAGCAAGTGCGGTCGGTTGTTTTCGCCATAGGCCTGGATCGCCAGCGAAAAGAAAAGACTGATCGGACCTTTGAGAGGAGACGCGTCAAATCCCAAATAAAGCGCCTGATGTTTATCGTCTAGAGCCTGGAAGGGCTGGAAGGGTATGCCAGCTTTGCTTTCTTCAGTTTTGTTCTGATATTGCAAATTATTCAATGTGAGACAATGCTCTAGAGGACTGGGTGTTGTCTCATCTTCAGTTGAGGCGGTTACTGATACTTTAATATTGTTGATTTGAATATCCTTTAAATGATTAATCGGAGATGGGGCGTCCTCTGATGACTGACGAACAAGGGTGCAACGAATCCAACGATGGCTTTTAACGCCATTAATTTCCGTTGCTTGAATTTCGTAATCAGTGTTGTTTGCCAGAATCAGCTGGTTAGAGTCAACTACAAAATTATCAAAGGGACGCCATCTCAATGTTTGAGTGGCGGGATCTTCCCCCCAATACTCCCAGCTAACTAAGCTAGGATCTGCCAGGTTTGTCAGAGAATCTTCTGGTTGGATATCCAGGCTTAAGCGGGCATTGCCTGTCATATTAAAAAGAGTCAGATGCCCTAAATATAGACTATGCTCTTGCTTATCTTTGCCTGCAAATAGCTCCAAAGTAATGGCTTTTTCAACTGTCGCGACCCCTTTGGAATAAGCAGCAGTTAGCGTATCTTTGAGAGTCACTCGGCGATCGGAAACTTGATCAACTTCTACATATTCATGAGTTAAGAAACTGACTATTTTGAGGATGTCGCCAGCCTTAATCTCAGAGGTATCGTCTAGAAATAGGCTTGTATCATCTGGCTTGGCGTCAGAAACCAACCGAGTCAGCACAGGCGCTTGCTTTTCTGTCAAAAAACCAGGCGGGGCTGGGAAAATACCATCCTTGCTAGGGTTAACGCTATACGCGGCAACCAGCTGAGCTGGCGTCACTAGCATGTTCCTGCTTGTCTCAAAAACGACGCGATCGCGGTCTCCCGCCCCTGCAGCAGATACCTGAGTTTTGGCCGGAATCAAGACAGCTGCAGTGGCCCCCTGACTGAGATTAAAGGACAGTGGAGCCCTCGCCGATTGAGCGGGTAGTCGTTTCACGCCAAGCAGATTGAGGAAAGCGATGAAGTTTTTCTCAGGGACTTGGTTCAGTTGCTGCAGCGTCCCTGCAACCATATGGGCAAAGATTTTCAGCAGTGCTGAACCGGAATCTCCATCCTCAGAAACCTGCCATTCAGGCGTATAGAAAGGAACTAACCGGCGGATTTCTTGCACGAGTGCCGGAAAATCTCTGGGGTCAATTTTTGGCGGCGATGAGGCTCCGCCTCCGCTACGCGATCGCATATTTTAACCTCTCACCAATTACAAATACTATCTTTTGAAGCTTTTGACTAACGCACTAACCGCCTTGCAGATAAAAGGGGTAAACAAAATTGAATTCATTGTTGGTCGTCCGAACTCGATAGTTAACGTTAATTTCTAGCTTGCCGACAGTTCCTTGAGCTAGCGAAACCATAACCTGATTTAGATCGATTCTGGGCTCCCAACGAGTTAAGGCTTCACGCACACTTGACTCCACCAATCCAATAGTGGCCATATTCAGAGTCGCAAAGACAAAATTATGAATGCCGCAACCAAAATCAGGTTGCATAATTCGCTCGCCTTTGGCAGTGGCTAGAATAATCCAGATCGATTCTCTAATGTCTTCTTCATACTCAGACATCACGATTTTCCCAGTCACACTATCCACTTTTACCGGAAATTTCCAACCTATTCCTAAAAACGCTTTAGCCATGGCTATTTCTCACTCTCCTGCTGGTTGCGGCCAGATAAAACCTATGATGTAAGGATATTCAAAGCCATCTTGGGTAAACGCCATGAGTACTCGGTCGTCAACGGCCAGAGATGGTTGAGTTCCTTTTTCGCTTGTAATGACACCTGCTAGCATTTCGTCATTTTGTCCATTTTCCTTCTCTCTCCAGGAATATTTCACTTTTACTCTTCCATTAGCAATTTCTGATACATTGGTAACAGTTGCAACAACAACACCCCTGCTAAGTGCGCCGCTTCCTTTTTCTTCAGATTGAAGATAATAAGGTGGATAAGTCATGATAGTGGTGATGTTTCTGAAGTAAGTTTTACGTTGTCTTTGCCAACGCCCTGCTTGACACTAAAAGTTGTTCGATAACCGGAGCTACTAATCGTGTGATTTGTTTTTTCGATGTAATAAGTCTGACTAAATTGGCTACCTAATCCTTTCAATTCAATATTAGCGCCAGCCAATATATCTGGAACGCCAATAGATTCTCCGTTTCCCTTGAGACGCTCTTCATTTCTTTTAAGAAGAATAGATTTTGCTAGATTTTCAGCATGCTTTTCGGAAGCAACAGGTTGTTTTACTTGCTCACGGAGCAGCTCTGGTCTTATAGACTTGCTTCTAGTTATAAAGTTAAGCGTTATAAAGTTAAGCAAGATGTCTAAAGTCTGTTGCATCTCTTGTTTTTTTATCTCAGGAGTATTTAGTTTGGCTGTGGCGACAATATTTTTTTGATTAAGCGTATCTTGTCCCGTCACACTGACTTGAGCAGCATATTCAGCAATATTAAGTTCTGGGGAAAAGCTCACTAGGCTTTTATTCCATTCTAAATTCACAACTGGGTCTGATTTATAGGCTGGCTTGCGGAAATACAGCGTTTTATTAAAGACAAATAATTCATAGTAGTTTCTCTCAGCCAATCGCTTCAAAAACTCAAAATCACTTTCTTTCTCTTGCTTTACAATTTGTTCAAATTCTATCTCGCTATCTTCGATAGGTTCTTTGGAAGTGAATGTATTATTGCCATCAGGAGAAATTTCTAGTTTGTACTCTGCAGCGATCGACTTTGCCACATTACTATCTGTTGTATCTTTCCAGGAACGTGGTTTTTTTTCTTTCATCATCAAAAAGGAGTAGTCGAAACCACTAACTTCCATCTGCGGAGGACTTCCAGAGGGAAAATCCACCTTCACTGATGTAATTAAACCGATCATTAATGTTTTGGTTTCTTTGGCATAACCAAATTTGATCTCAACTTCTTTGCCAAATGAGAAAAGGCCCTCAAACCAAAGGATTTTTCGTTGTGTAGTATCAAACGCATTAAAAACAGTAAATGAAAATGTATCAGCACCATCCAAAGTGTTGTCAACATTCACACTGATTACTTCCACGCCCGCCTTGAGAATGTCCTGTCCTTCAACTAAAATCTCAAACGTAGGCGTATATAAATTTTGATATTTTTGCTCTAAAGTGACAATATCCATAATGTCAGTTTAAAATCGGAACAATAAGTTCTTTGCCAATCGCCAAAATGCGAGGGTTGCTAATTTTATTGGCGTTAGCGATGGGACGCCATAAACTTGAATCTTCGTATTCTTGATTTGCCATCATCCAGAGGGAATCTCCTTGTTTAGGAATAATTCTTTTGGTGCGATCGCTCGATTCTTTACGGACACCCTGTAATTGTTCAGTGAGGGTCTTATATTCTTTGAATGTGACGCTGAGAGTTGCCCTAACTGGAATACCTGATTCTAAAAATAAGGTAAATTTTTGGTTGACTTGTTCCAGCGTTGCTTTGAAATTGAGAGAACCCCAACGGAATTCGCAAATAGGGGGAGCATGAAGAGCGGGATCGATATCCAATAACGCCGTAATTTCTCTGGTGTATCTCCTAACATCTTCTCCTTTTTCATAGGAATCAAAGAACAAGTCCATTGTTAGGGTTTGAGTATTGCCACTCACAAACTGGGTAGCGGGTGTGGCGGTTCCCGGTACAGCGGTCCGTTGAAATTGATTGCTCGTCTCCAGAGAATATTCAGTTGGGTTAAATAAGACCTGAATGGCTCTGCCTGTTCTACCGCCTGCGACAGGTTGAATAAAAGCTTTTTCTAAGGCCATTTTTACTCTCCTCTAAACGCGACTTCACTGTTGAATTTACAACAGGCCTCTTCTGTGACGTTCTATTTTGATTTTTCGTTCAATCATTTGATATACCTGGTCGGCAAGTCGATTAACTTCTATATTGGGTAGGTCGAAATTAGTTTGTCTCTGTTTTTCCCACCCCTTTTTTCTGTCCACTTGACTGGCTTGATTCGACCAGATGGGCGTAGCCATTGATTTGGACTGAGCGAATTCCATCGCAGTGGCTTTAGAGAATGCATAATCTCCCTGGCGCGATTGGTTAATGGCAGCTGCATTATTAATCTGCCGAGCGAGAACAAGCTCTTCAGAGATAGAGGAAGGCTGGTTAATTTGAAGTCTTTGTTGGTTTAACCTGTTCGTACGGATATGATGCGGCTCCAAGCTCAGCTCATCACGGGAATGAAGAGCCATCTCGCCAGACTGTAAAATCGATTTTGTCTCAATACTTTGTTGCCTTTGGACAAGATTAAACTGACGTTCAAATGTTGATATTGTCCGACTCATATTGACTGAACGAGTCAGCATAGATGTCTCAGGTGAAACTGATTGTTTTTGAGAGAGATTAAGCAGTGCTAAGTCATTTCTGTTGTTTATCAGCAACTTAGGCGATTTCTGAGAATAAATATCCCAAGATGCGTTTGCCTCCTCTTGGGAGGGGGTTGGAGGTTGGGTTAACCAGGATACTTCAGATAAACCCACCCCTAACCCCTCCCAAGAGGGGAACTGGATAAAAGTTGATTGATTCATCTGGGTAGTTTTTTCCCTGGAAATCACCTTAATTGGTTGGCGAGGTGATAAGAAACCGAGTATTGAACCGCCGGACAATGTTGATAATGACAACGGTTGTAATAAGAGAGTTTGAAACGTAATAACGTTGGCTCGCAGTTGTTTAAACTGTTCAAGTTTAGACGAGACAGACAGAGCACTGATTTTCGGCGATATAAACAATGGCTTCTTGGGGAAGCAGAAAGTGAAAAAGTGAGGACGTGAAGAAGCTAGAGAAATGGAGAATTTCCGCTCAATTTCCTGTGCTTTTGCGTCGCCATGCTTTTTGTCATCCTTGCTCTTCACTTCCTGTGGGGGAAGTGTCTTTTGCTGAAAAGATAAAGGTATTGCTTTGAGATCAGCTTGCGACTGGAATAATAAACCAGTTTGGCTCAACCATCGCTGTTGCAATTTCAGTCCCATGCTGACTGGCTGATGGGTTTGTAGCGGCGATGTTCTGGTAATCGGAATTGAGTTTCCCGGTGAGAGAGTTAACCCATTTTTGGACAAGGGTTGGGGTTGATTTTGGCGCTTTCCCCTCAACAATCTTTGAACGACTATATTCCAGAAGAAAGGAACGTTTAAATTTAATTTGAGCTGGGTTGTGGAAGGGAATGTATAAATTACCTTGTTCTTCAGAATCTGAGTTATGTTAAATACATGACTTCCCCTGCTTGCTTTTTGGAGCAGAGTTAAGGTTGCCAATGGAAACCTTCCCAATTTTAAGCCGCTATATTTACTTGCAATCTGTTGGCTGAAATCAGGATTGCTTACCCCAAAAGAAGGTAATGGCTGAATTTGTGGCGCGAATTGCCCAACTTTGGGAATATAGGTGGGAATATAGGATCGAGTGCGTCTCATCTTCATCAAGCTTTGGATAAACCGTTGTGAGATAGCTCTAGCGTTTCCACCGCAACTGTATTGCTATCCCCTTTCAACTCGGGTCCAACCCATTTCACTGGGTAGGCGTTAGTAAAATTCCAGCGCCACTTCTCGCTGCCGGTATAGTCCAGTAGAATGACCGAACCATTTTGTCGTTGAATTCGCCCAGTAATGACATTTTGATGCCACTGCCAAAGATCGGTTGAGTCGGTAATGCCGCGCTTGAGAACAAGATTTGGATATTTTGTCACTTTGGGCAACTTATGCACGAAATCATTACGACCTCCTTCTTGATAGTCTTCCGTTTCAGTTTCTGCCTGCAGTCCAGACACTTCGGAAAAGCGACCGACGACTAAACTCCTAATCTCAACTAAAAAATTGAAGGCTGTATACGGAGCCATGACTATTCAGCTACCTCTATCGTTTTACGGGCCTTGGTCATCCCTGTTTAACTTGCGATTAATCTTGGAAATTTCCTCACACCACAGTCTGCGATCGCCATGTTCCATGTTCATGATTTCGTCATGGGACCATGGAAAATGATAAGCAATAAAGGCTACCTCTTCGTAGATTTTGTCTCGGGGGTAGCCTACTATACTTCCCCCGAGGCCATCACCTCCACCTCGTGTTCTTGCCCACATTTTGGGCAGACCGTCTTAATATTGAGTGCGCCATTCTCGTTAATTTGGCGGTAAAAGTCTTGTAAAAAAGCTAAATCTGCCGCAAATAGCCCTTCAATGACTTTAGGATTGACTTGCTCTAGGGCTCCCAAGCGGGTAATTACCCGAGATAAAATGATGATCACCAAGTACCCTGGATTGGATGTGCAGCGTGGGTCTTTCATCGGGGCAATTTCGTCGTAGGCAGTGGCTAGCCGCATTACGCCTTTCTGATGAAGATCACCCTCAGAATCTACATAGCCACGGGGCAGAGTAAACGGAAATTCTGTTTGTAACATTAGCCTTTAGCTACTCCCTCGTGAGCAATTTCTAACGTTTCAATCGCCACCTCATTGCCGGTCGCATTGAAGCTAGCGCCGGTCCATTTGGTGGGCCAGCCTTCGCGAAAATTCCAGCGCATCTTTTCTTGACCCAGGTCGTCTAAAAGTACAATTGAGCCGTTTTTGCGCTCGACCTGACCTTCCACTGATTTGGTTCGCCATTGCCAGAGTTCTTGGTCATCGGTGATTCCATACTTCAAAGAGATATTGGAATACTTGACCAAGCCAGGCAACTTACGGACGGTGAGATATTTTTCGTCGCCTTCACGGTATTCAATCGGGTCTTGGGCGGAATCGAGTCCTGAACACTCTCGAAAGCCAGCCCTTGTAATCCCATCAATTTCGACTAAAAAGTTATAGGCGCGGTATGGGTCTCTGCGAACTCCAACTACCATGTTCGAATCTCCTTAACGTGTAAAGTTTTCATCGTTTTGTAATAGGTGACTGTCCAGCCCTAGTAGATTCTGCGATCGCAACACCGCTAGGGTCCTGTAAGATCCGGACAACGATGAATTCACCGGGAATGGCTGGCGCTAAACCAATTTCCGTAACGACCTTGCCAGCCTCTCTCATTTCAGGGGGGTTCGTTTCTTCATCGCATTTAATGTAGAAGGCGTCTGAGGACGAATTCCCTTTCAGCGCCCCTGCTTGAAACAGAGTATTGAAATAAGCTGTCAATTCACGCCGAATAGTCGCCCATAAACTCGGGTTGTTCGGTTCAAACACCGTGTTCGCCATTTCCACTTCGAGCCAGCGCCCCACCGTTAGAAATAAGCGCCGTACGTTGATATAAAGCCATTGCGGGTCAGAACTCAGTGTTCTAGCGCCCCAGATGCGAATGCCGCGTCCAGGAAAGGCCCGTAGACAATTGATGTTTTGCCGATTTAGTTCACCTTGTTGTTCATTAGTCAAGGAAATTTCCAGGTCTAGCACGCCTTCCAGCACTTCATTAGCGGGGGCTTTGTGAACGCCAATGCGATCGTCACTGCGGGCGTATACGCCCGCGATGTGACCGCAGGCCGGGATAAAAGCGCCGTTCTGTTCTGGACCATCGGCGATCCGCACCCAAGGGTAGTACAAGGCGCCGTAATCGTAGGGTTTGGCGAATGCCCGCCGTTGCGCCTGAACGGCTTGAGGAGCGGCCCTAGGCAAAGCATCCAGGATAGCAAAGCGATCGCCTAGATCACTGCAATGTTTCAGCACAGCAGATTGCATGATCCGTACCTGCTCTGGGTCAGTTTCTAAAGCAGGCAAGCCAATAATATCCGGTGCACAGACCAAGTCAATGGTATTTAAGCTCTCCAGTGCAGCCAGTCCTTCCTCTAGGGCTTGTGAAGTGGTGTTGTTGAGACAAACCACATAACACCGACGGCCTCCATTCTGGAAAAAACCTCGGACCGCATAAGCTAGGTAGCTATTGGCTAAAGGTTTTCCAAAAAACTGCTCAAACTGTGGCCATAACAACTGTTGAGGCTGGTTGACCGGGGTCTCGTTAGCTTGAGGCTGCTGGCGATTGCAGATCCCTATAAAGACCGGTACACCCGTATCGAGTTCCACTGACGGCGGTGGAAAAATATCGTCCTTATAGACACCTGGGGTTCCATACATAAGCAACCTTCCATGGGGTTGAACAATTTCTTGCGAATCAGGTTATTGGTTATTTTCTGGCCCTGTCCATTGGGTAATGCGGAAGATGACGAACTCGGCTGGTTTGACAATCGCTACGCCAATCTCCGTCACTACCTGACCCAAATCCCGAACTTCGGGAGGATTCGTTTCTTCGTCGCATTTAACATAGAAAGCAGCTGCAGGCGTCTCGCCAAATAGAGCGCCATCTCGCCAGACATTGGTCAGGAAGGCAGAAACATTGCGCCTGATTTTCGCCCAAAGTTTATAGTCGTTCGGTTCAAACACTGCCCATTGGGTGCCCTCGTCAATTGATTCCCGCAGGTAAAGGAGCAAACGCCGAACATTGATATATGTCCATTCAGGATCCTCTTTGCTCGCCAGGGTGCGGGCGCCCCAAATCGTCATATTGCCGTTAAATTTACGAATGATATTGATGCCTTCTGGGTTTAACCCTGCTTGTTCCGCCTTATTGACAACAACCTCAACGCCCAATGCTCCCCGAATGACTTCATTCGCTGGCGCCTTATGCACCCCACGCTCAGTATCAACTCGAGCATAGACGCCAGCAATGTGACCACTGGGAGGAACGTAAATCTTGTCTCCAGTAATGGGGTCAGAAACTTGAATCCAAGGAAAGTAAAGGGCGCCGTAGCTCTCATCTCTAGTCCCTGCTTGAATCGCTGCTTTGGTGAGATTAGTATTGCTCACGCCTTCATGACGACCATCTAGAATGGCAAAGCGGTCTTGTAGATAGGTATCCATACAATGATCCAGTACAGCATTCTGGACCGCATCATCTACTGCGCCAGGCGTCGCTACAATCGCAATCTCGTCAATAGCCTTAAAGCTTTCCAAGGCGTCGTTGACAGCCTCCACATTATTGATATCATCATTGATTCGGGTCACCCAACAACGAGAACCACCGTTATTAAAGAAGCCGTACACGGCGTGAGCCAGGGTCGAGTTGCCCTCCTGCAAATCACCAAAGGTGGTTTTGAACCTTTCCCAACTGGAGATTAAATGTGGCTGATTCACAGCCGCCACCGTGTAAGTATCTCCAGGTAGGGGATTGTTGGGATCGGCAGGTGCTTTATCAGGTAGAACAGGCAGTCTGACACTCTCAGACACATAGCCAATGAAACCAGCAATGCTGGTGCCGACACCGGCAATGGGTTTACTCCCAGAAGATACTTCCTCAACGTATACTCCTGGTGCTTGATAAACGGGCATTATTGTTACTCCTTGTTTTTAAGCAGCGGTAGGGGCAAGGTTACATGACTCACCTTGCGATCAGTGAGGATTTTCAACCCATCGGTTGACTGAGTGCAAATCGCTAAAGATTTTTTGAGTTCTTCCTCAAGATAAAGTTGGAAGTTTCCTCTATACCAGGCTGACTGAGTAATACCGTCTCAGCAGTAGGCTGGTAGCCTTGGGCAGAGACTATCACGGTACGCTCAAATTGCTCAGATGCCTCTAGCCCACTGAGTAAGTATTGCCCCGCTTGATTGCTAAAGGAACTTTCTTCACTGTACTTGAGTCGCACTTTAGCTAAGATGATAGGAACTGCATCTTGGTTAACTACCTGACCCTTTAGGCAAGTGGGCGGCAGCGCCAGATCGGCGACAGTAATGACATTTTTGTCGTCTGGAGAATGGGAAACTGCGACCTCAAGAGAGACTGCGCCATAGCGCCTACCTGCACCTGGTAATGAGGCGATCAGCGTATAGTTGCCGTTGGGTAGATCGATAAAGTAAAAAAGTCCATCCGTTGCGGTTTGCGTTTGGTCAGGGCGGTTGGCGGCGGTGAATGCGGCAGGAGCATCGATAATCCTCACTTGGGCATCTGCAATTGCGTTCTGAGTTTGAGCATTGATCACCCGCCCTGAAATACTTACTTGATGTTGGACTTGTGGATGGTGTCGCATGGATTATTATTCTTGCAATCCTTGTCTGAGCTGAATTTGAGTATTGGTCACTAAGGTTCCTTCCAATGGTTCAAACGGTTCGATCCCGATTGTGACCGTATAGTTCAGCGACGCTTTTGGCTTGCCTCCTAGTGCTTGCCAGAACTCACCCAAACTCTGTAGGCGAGCGGGCTGTATGGCTGTAGTTGGCAGAGGAGGCTGTTGCCCGACTAAACTGCCGTGAAGCACACTGTTCGGCAGGGTTGGATATCGCAGCAGAACCTTCAACACTTGACCCAGTAGTTGGTGTTCACTGCCAATATCTCCGAGCCAAGCAGTAATGAGATATGAACAGTCCACGCGCACGAGTGGAGGCTTCCGCTGATAGGCGCCATTGCTTTGCCGCTCAATCAGCCATTCATTGCTACGCAATTCTGAGTTTTCTCGCACATCGTAGAGAAAGCAATCCACAGTTCGACCGCTCGGAGGCCGAAAATTGTCATCGGGTGGATCAAATACAACAGCAATAGAATCTGAGAGCATCCTTTCTAACTCAACCTCAAACAGTTCTTTCAGGCTGTCGTCTAAATCTTTAATCATTGCAGTAAGGAAGAGTTAGAGGTCACGTCCTGAGCCAATTTTTTCAGGCTGTTGGGCAACTGCAACAGGAATCGTGTTATCAATTGCGCTATCATCATCATAGCCTTCACGATCGAGTGTGATATCTTGTGCTTCACGAATAAACTTATCCCGTCGGGTTTCTACAAAAGTCTTGTAATGACTCCTAGCTCTTTTCTCCTGATCAACGGCATTGACCCAAATCTTATTCCAGTAGAAGGTTTCGTAGCTAGCCATACAGTAATGCCACAAATATTGGGTGAGGAGCCGTTTCAACCATTCGTGATCCTTGGCGATCTCAGCAGATTTTGATTTCCCAGGCGCCTCATCTTGCTTCAATTTTCTAGCTTCTCGCAAAAGATAGTTAAACTCCAGACGATAAGCATAGAGAGCCTTATAGTTTTCCGCATCCAGCAGAACTTCTGACTTCTTGTATAGATCATCAAGATCTTTGAACCAAGTGGTGACTTGCTCTTTGTACTTTTTATAATACTCAAACTGTTCTGCAATCCTTTGTTTGATCACAACCGCTTGATCCCGATAGCACTTGCCGTCTTCTAGCCGATTCCAAGCGTATTCCAATTCATCTTTAAGAGCACGCTGTGCATCGTTGTACGATTGCTCTCTTAAGTCTTGAATTGCTTGCCGTAATTTAGCGCCAGGGTTATCTACGTCATCTGTCCAATTAACCAACTTTTTATACTGATCCTCTGCCTTAGCGAGTTTTTCTCGGATAAACGCCTGCTGATACTCTTTTTGATAATCAGCAACAATTTTGGGGATCTCATCTCTATACTCTTTCTCTAGCAAATCAAGATCCTTTTTGAAATCCTTTAAGGCTTGAGAATCAGGATTTTTTAACTGTTCATGCTGGTAAATGCTTTGTAACTCATTTAGCAATCGACCGATTGTGGTGAATTGCTTCAGTCGTTCTGTTTCATCTACTTTGCACAGAGCAAGGTTTCCATGAATAATAATGATGTCAGTGTCAATGATGTTAATATCCATGCTCGGATATTCTCCTACTTAGATTAAAAAATTGCAACAAACAAGAATTCGTCACTCCGTTAGATGTAAGCATGCCAAATTTAGACGGGAGACTTGAAGCCGATCGTCTGCAAAAAACGAGATAATCAACCCTTGGCGCTATGGGATCACCCCCTTCATCGGTGAATCCGGACCATGATGATTATTCTATGAACAGGCAATTTTAGGATTCTTTGTTTTTATTAATTGTTGATTTATAGACTTTTTGCTAGCCTCAGTTTCATTTCTGATAAACTGATTGGCAACTGAGGGTTGCTAATCTACAGAAAGTGTGCATATGGCGTCTATTAAGGCTTCGCGGCATGGCTTAACCCAAATCAAACGAGCTATTGCCCAAAAAAGCTGGAAAACGAGCGGCGAGCGGTGGCTGGTAGAAGCCAGCAAGATTCTTGACCCTTGTGGCGACTGGTATGAGTCGGGGCCATATGCCTATGGTTGCAGTCTGCAAACCTGGGAGCGATTTTTACAGGGAACCGCCATTCGAGATCGCAGCTTCATCGCTTTTTGTCAGGTCCTAGGCTTAGAGCCTGACGCCGTTGCCGAAGTCTCCCATCGTCTGCGGGAAGATTGGGGCGAAGCCCCGGATGTGCCTGTTTTTCACGGACGTAGACAGGAACTCAACACCCTAGAGCATTGGCTACTCGACGATCGGTGTCGCTTAATCACCATCGTCGGACTCGCAGGCGTCGGCAAGACTCGTTTAGTCAGGGGTGGGATTGGTAAAACAGATTTATCATTGCAGCTCGCCCGTCGGGTGCAAGGGGAGTTTGAGTATCTGATCTGGCGACGATTGCTGAATGCTTCCCCCCCCGAAGTCATCCTGGCCGAGTTGATTGAATTTGTCTCCGATCGCCAGGAAACTCATTTATCGAACACTCCAGAAGGTCTAGCGACCCAACTGCTGCCTTATTTGAGACAACGCCGCTGTTTAGGAATCTTCGATAACGTTGAGTCGATTTTGCAAGGCGGGGAGCGCGCCGGAGACTATCGAGCCGGTTATGAAGGGTATGGAGAGTTTTTTCGGCGGATTGGGGAAAGTGAGCATCAAAGTTGTGTGGTGTTGACCAGTCGGGAGAAGCCGCAAGACATCGAAATGATGGAAGGGGTTTGGTTAGTGCGATCGCTGGAATTAGGCGGCGTAGATAGCGCTGCTGGACAGGCCATCTTTCAAGATATTGGATGTGCTTACGACTCGACGTTTAAGGGATCGGATGATGAGTGGGAAACCCTAGTGTCGTTCTACAGTGGAAATCCACTGGCGTTAGAAGTCGCCGCCAAGCATATACTGAGGCGATTTGACGGCGACCTCTCTCAATTTTTAGCCCAAAATTTAACCATCTTTGGCAAGATTCGCGATCTGCTGGATTGGCATTTTGATCGCCTATCTGAGGCGGAGAAAGAGGTTATGTACTGGCTTGCCATCAACCGAGAACCGGTTTCAATTGCAGACTTGAAGGGCGATATTCTGTCACCATTCGCCCAAAAATACATTCCAGAAACGTTAGATACTTTAGAACGACAGCTCCCCATCGAGAAAAGCGGCGATCAGTTTACGATACAGCCTGTTTTGATCGAATATGCGACGGAGCGCCTGATTAAACAAATCTGTCAGGAACTGAAGAGTGGCAGGCTACACCTGTTTAACAGCCATGCTCTGATCAAAGCCTCTGCAAAAGATCATGTCAGAGCCAGCCAGATCCGCATCATTCTTAATGTGATTATTCAGCAACTGGCCTCTACGTCAGGGCTCAAGGAACAAAATTGTTTAGAACATCAGCTATTGCAGATTCGGGCAAGGCTGAAGGAAACGTATCAAGACCAGCCAGGATATGCAGCGGGAAATCTGCTGAATCTACTTCGCTACAGTGGGATTGACGTGAGTGGCCATGATTTTTCTCACCTGGCGATCCGGCAGGCGGATCTGCAAGGCGCTCATTTGCATCAGGTCAATTTCGCCGCCTGTGAGTTCGCTCAGTCTAGCTTTACTCAGCACTTTGGCGGGGTTCATTCGATTGCATTTAGCCCTGATCAAGACCTGTTAGCCATGGGGGATTCCAATGGTGATATTTGGTTATTTCATCTCAAAGATAGACAACCATGGTTATGTCTTAGAGGTCACAATAAAAACCTATCAATTCCGGCAATGGCCTTCAGCCCAGATGGCAAATGGCTGGTGAGCGGTAGTTTAGATCTCACTGTGAAACTATGGGATACGCACACAGGTGAGTGCTTGAAAACACTGACAGGGCACACAAAATGGATTTGGACCGTGGCGTTCAGTCCGGATGGTCAAACGGTAGTGAGTGGTGGAGATGACAACACGATCAGGCTCTGGAATATCCATACCGGGGACTGTCAAGTAATAGAGGGCCATTGCGGATGCGTTTTGAATGTTACGGTCAACCCTGAGGGTAACCTGATCGCGAGTGCAGGATACGACCACGCAATCCGGTTGTGGCGTCTTGAAACGGCAGAGTGTTTCAAGATTCTAACCGGTCACGAAAATAGTATTTGGGATGTCGCCTTTCATCCCAATGGCGAGACCTTGGCCAGCGGGAGTGTAGACAGCACAGTCAAAGTGTGGGATGTGCATACGGGGAACTGTCTGAACACCCTGAAAAGGCATACTCAAGAAGTCTATTCAATTGCCTTCAGCGCCGATGGTCAAATCATTGCCAGCGGCAGCTTTGATCGCACCATAAACCTATGGGATTCCGGTACAGGTGAGCTGCTGAAAACGTTAAGGGGACATACCAATGGTGTACGCATGATTACCTTTGCTCCTGATAACAGCATTCTGGCCAGTGGCGACAATGACCAATTGTTGAAACTGTGGGATGTCAACACGGGCGAATGCCTCAAAACCTGGCAAGGCTATATAAATTGGATGTGGACGATTGCGATCGCTGCCGATGGACGTTTGCTCGCCAGTGGGAGTTTAGATAAAGCAGTCAGACTTTGGGATAGTCACACGGGGAAGCTGATCAACGTATTGCGAGGACATAATAATTGGATTAGGACAGTGGCGTTTAGCCCGGATGGGCAAATCCTGGCGAGTGGAAGCGATGACGAAACCATAAAGCTCTGGGATGTTAGCACTGGGCAATGCCGAACAACCCTGCAAGGCTATCCCAAGGGAGGGGGGTGGACGGTGGCGTTTAGCCCGGATGGGGGATTGCTAGCGAGTGGCGGTCGAGAGGGAACTATCCGGTTTTGGGATGCTCGTACTGGGGACAGTCTCCGATGTTTAGCCAGACATAGTAATTGGATTTGCTCGGTAACTTTTAGTCCGGATGGCCAAAGCTTAGCCAGTTGCAGTTATGATCAAACCATCAAACTCTGGGATGTCAAGACCGGTGAATGTCGCCTAAGCATCCAGGATCCCCTGAGTAGAGTGTTCGCCATTGCGTTTCATCCGAATGGTCAAATGCTCGTGAGTGGGGGAGATGATCAACAAGCCAAGCTCTGGGATATCTCTACAGGCAACTGTATTCAAACATTTCAAGGACATGCTGGTTCGATTCAGGCTGTGACTTTTAGCTCGGCTGGGCGCCTCATCAGTAGCGCCTACGTTGATACAACCATTCGGTTTTGGGATGTTCAAACTGGACAATGTATTGGAGTTTTAGAGGGGCACACAACTTGGGTGAGAGCAGTTGTGTTTACCCCAGATGGTCAGACAATAGCCAGTGGCAGTACCGATGGCACAATCCGGCTTTGGGATGTTGAAACTAGACAAGTATTGAGGGTGCTACACCCGAAAAGACCTTACGAAGGGATGAATATTGCTGATGTTAGGGGCCTGACGGCGGCCCAGGAAGATGCATTGATTGCCCTGGGAGCCAACTCAGGCTAAGGGAGAGCGTACTGCTCTGTCAATCTTCAATTGACGGGTAAAGACGATGTAACTTGATTCTCGCATCTGAGGTGGTGAAGCGCCAATCAATCCAGTTTTGTTTCTGTCTACGGTTGGTTTCCCAGACCTCCACTTCTTGCTGCAAGGCGTCAAAGTTTGGGATGCGACGATCAAGCCACTGTCGTGAAAGAATACTCAACTCGATCTCCACCATATTCAAC
>JAKSDM010001799.1 GCA_022360135.1 Pseudanabaenales cyanobacterium
CGGCCCAGCAATTCAGGTGACGGAAAAAACTGGCTTCAAGGTGCAAGCTTATGATCCTGAACAAACCATTCGAGAGATGGCGACAGCGATGACCCGCTTGGTCAGAGAATCAGAACTACGCCTAAGCATGGGTAGAGTCGGCCAAAAACGAGTGAGTGAAACCTACAGTTGGAAAGTAGTCGGTGAACGTCTCGATGCGCTGTATCAAAAAACCGCCGCCAGTTGCAGATAGCGATAGGAAATTAAGTTGAAATTACTATATCGAGATTCGAAGAGATGACATTAAAAAAAATCAGCCGATGGCAGTTGAAAAACAAATACTTTTTCGCCTCGGTAGCTGTTTTTATACTCGTAATACTCAGATCTTTTGTTTTCCGATTAATTGGTAATGAGTCGGTCTATTTATTGCCCGCCCGCCGCCTGATCGATCCTACTTTTTTGGCGAATGACTGGACTGTAGGCGCTGGCGCTGGCGGCGGCAGTCTATCCATTGTTTTTTCTAGTTTAATGACGCCCTTGTGGCTGCTCCTTAAAGATAGTCTGGCTGTGGCGCTAACGGGACGTGTCCTGGTGTGGATACTCTTGCTCTATGCATTGGCAAGGTTGGGCAAACAACTTGAGATCCAATGGTATGCTTTCACCTTTGGTATAGGGATTTGGCTCTTTTCTGGTCAGTCACTTGCAGCGGGTGAATGGATGTTTGGAGGGGTTGAGCAAAAATGTCTAGCCTATGCCTTCCTGATTCTCTCGCTGGCTTCCCTAATTCAATCTCAAATCATTCGAGCAGGGATCTTCTGCGGCCTTTCTATCTGCTGTCATGTACTTGTCGGCGGCTATGGGGCGATCGCACTAACCACGGCGTTACTGGTCTGTCGGCGTGAATATGGCTTCTGGCGAGTCGTCAAATTCGCCCTGACCGCCGCTGTAATCGGTCTGCCGTTATTGCTGATCGCAATCCAATACACAGCCTTAGGCAGTTCCTCAGACATCCCTGTTCAACCCGGAATCAACATAGAATCATTTCTGGTGGTTTTTCGCAATCCCCATCATCTCGACCCAAATTATTTCCTTGATCCTAAAAGGCTGATCGAGGTCATCCTTTATGGCATCTGCACCTACTTCGCGGTCACGTTGACTGTGGCCAGAGCTAAGGCGAAACTCCTGCTTGCTTTTCTAGGGGTTCTCTTGGCTATATTTATCGCCGGGTTAGTGGCGCGACAGGTCGAAGCGTTTTGGTTTCTGGAGTACTACCCGTTTCGAGTGGCGGATACTCTACTGCCTCTGATTTTCTGGCTGACGATGCCTGCACTGATTATCCAACAGGGCCAAATGCTCTTGAGACGCCCTGAGTTTAAGCCGAATCACTCGCCCTTGATGATTCCCTTAACGCTTTTGATGGCGGTTCCCATCGTCTGGCAAGTCCCTGGCGTAGTGCTTGAGATGGGACGAGCTTCAAAGCGCTTTATCCCCTCGATTTGGCAATACACAACTCAGACTGAGGACACTTTCGAGGAGATATCTCATTGGATCCGAGACTACACGGAAAAGTCCGCCACTGTCATTGTTCACCCATGCAAGTCAAATTTCTGGATTACCGCAGAACGGGCGATGGTCGTCAACCAGAAAGCCGCCCCCTCTAACGTTCGGGTCCTAGAATGGCATCATCGAATGGTGAATTTGAACGGCAATAAAAAATTCAAAGAGGTGGGGTTTGAGATCTGCGAAGAACTTGAAGCAAACTTCCCATACCTGGATTTACAACACCTTTTATCTATCCGTCAAGCCTATGATGCCGACTACTATTTGACGACCGTGAGAAGAACTGATCTGGAAAAAACCCTCATATACCATAACAGAGATTACTACTTATACGATTTGAGTGGCTATTCACTGCAGCTGGGGCAACTGAGATGAATCTGCGAATCATGCCCTTTTCATTCCAAGCCCCTCCCCAGCTGGGCTGCCGTGTGCACCATAGCCCCAGCTGGGGGGGAGGAACGGTCAAAAACTTCCTTTACATCCTGCCGACATGCAGTAACATCAAACGCTCCATCAGCCCCGATCGCCACATGAAACAATCGGTGAAACCCTTCTGCATAGTCAGGTTGCACTAGTTTCTTGAGGGTGGCGTATAGGCCGACATCGGGGATTTTCGCCTTACCTGTTCGTTGTCGATTTCGATTCAGACAATCTTTCAGCTTCGAGTCAAAGTAGCACCCAACAATTTCGGCGTCATACTGTCGCCCCTGTTGAATCAGAGACGCCCGTTCCGCCACCGTCGGGTGGTGTTATCGATCACGACTGAACGCCCTGCCTCCAGAGCCGCTGTCAGGAGTTGGGCTTGGCGGCGATCGCGATGCTTGTTATTGGGCATTAGGTCTTTGCTAATCTGTTCATGGGTAGGCGCGAAATAAGTCTGAAAAAAGGTACTTTTCCCAGATGCCTGTAAGCCCATCAAAATCACCAGTTCCATAGGGCTCTTCAAGCGAGACGCCAACTTAAAACGGAAAATTCTCTCTGAGATAGAATCCAAAATCCAAAACCCAAAATCCAGCCCCCATTAGAGAGTCTTTAAGTAGGCTTGCACCGCATTGTATAAGCCAAGCTTGAGCGCATCGGCGGTGAGGGCGTGGCCGATGGACACCTCCAGAATATTCGGGATAGATAGAAACTGGGGCAAATTCTGAAGATTTAGATCATGACCGGCGTTGACGCCTAACCCTTCTGCCTGGGCGACTTTCGCGGCTTCGGCGTATTGTCCGAAAACAGCGTCAGCCTGGTTTTCCCGAAAGGCGGCGGCGTAGGGTTCGGTGTAAAGTTCAATCCGCGCCGTCTCATTCATAACCCCCAAAGGTTTAATCTGTCGAATCTGGTCTGGGTCTGGGTCCATAAACAGACTTACCCGCACTCCCATGGATTGCAGCTCTGAAATAATCGGCTTCAGTTTGTCGCCGTCTTTTTGAATAGACCAACCGTGGTCTGAGGTGAATTGATTCGGATCATCCGGCACCAGGGTCGCCTGGGTTGGGTTCACATCTCGCACAATCTCCATAAACGGCGGTTCTAGCGGATTGCCTTCAATGTTAAATTCAATCGTTGGGCTGCCCTTGAGCAACTCTGCGAGTTCATACACATCACTGCGGCGAATATGACGTTGATCGGGACGAGGATGCACCGTCAACCCATGAGCGCCTGCCTCAATACAGGTTTCCGCCGCCCACAGCACGCTAGGGACGCCAATGGTGCGCGCATTGCGGATCAGGGCGATTTTGTTGAGATTAACGCTCAAGTGGGTCATGGGGATGGCTACAAAGGGTACGGAATTCTAGGGTGTCAGAAACGATTAAGGGCATGAAGCCGTCTTGGCTAGATGACAACGATAACTGCTAAATGCAAGTATCGCGATCGCTCCTTATTCTAGGACACTTCTGGGTGGAGAGTCGCTGTCGCTGCCCAGATTCACCCTTGCAAAAGCGATGGGCGACGGCTGTTCAAGAACCTTATCTGGCTCTGGTAATAAACTGGGGAGATATTAATTTTTACTAATGAGCAATTCTGACTATTGATTAATTCCTATATCAGAATTATTCTGGTATACAAGCAAAGCAATCTGCTGATTGGGAAGTGTAGGGTTACGCACTGCACCATGCAGAAAAGTTGCGATCGCCTATTCTGCGGCCATGGCTTAGGGAGTAGATTGACCTCACTCAAGGACCGCTGAGAACGCGACAGTCGCTTGCCCCCAGTGCATCTCGCCTGATTGCCCTTTGAGACCGTTGCAGACAGAGAGCCTCTGTCTGATGAAGACAAATAAACCCAGGAGATTATCAAATGAGATTTCCCCGATTTCAGGTCAGGTCCCTCAAGAAGTACCGCCCTGTTCTGATCTTCGTGATGGCCGTGGCGCTTATTGCCAGTTTCTCGACCCTTGCCATCGCCCGAGTCCCCATCCAAACCCGAGATAACGGCGCCCCTGTCAGTGACAACCAAAACTCCCAAACCGCTGGGGCTAATGGCCCCGTCCTACTCCAGGATGTTCACCTGATTGAAAAACTAGCCCGCTTTGATCGCGAACGCATCCCTGAGCGAGTTGTCCATGCTCGGGGCACAGGGGTTCATGGAGAATTCGTTAGCACCGCTGACCTCTCAGCTATCACGATGGCGGCTCCATTTCAGAGTAGGGGTAAAAAAACGCCCGTATTTGTGCGCTTCTCTAGCGTCATCCATCCTAAAGGATCGCCAGAAACCCTTCGCGATCCGCGAGGCTTTGCAACCAAGTTCTACACTGATCAAGGCAACTGGGACCTGGTGGGCAACAATCTTCCAGTCTTCTTTATTCGAGACGCCATCAAGTTCCCCGACATGGTGCATTCCCTCAAGCCTTCACCGGTTACCAATAAGCAAGATCCAAATCGCTTCTTTGACTTCTTCAGCCATGTGCCAGAAAGCACCCACATGCTAACTCAGGTTTACTCCGATAAAGGCACACCCCGCAACTATCGAGAAATGGACGGCAACGGCGTCCATGCTTACAAATTCGTTAATCGCAACGGAGATTACCAATACGTTAAATTCCACTGGAAAACCCTTCAAGGGGAGCACAATCTAACGGCTCAAGCAGCTAAAGCCATGCAGGCGGAAGATTTCAATCATTACACCACCGATCTATACGCCAATGTGGAACAGGGCAATTATCCCAAGTGGGAGCTCTACATTCAGATGATGAGTCCGAGCGACCTCGATAAGTTTGATTTCAATCCGCTTGACGCCACCAAGATCTGGCCCAAAGATTTAATCCCTGAGCATAAAGTGGGCGTCATGACCCTCAATCGCATGCCCACCAATTTTTTCCAAGAAACCGAGCAATCCGCCTTTGCTCCCAGCAACATCATCCCTGGCATTGAGCCCTCTGAAGATCGACTTTTACAGGGACGCCTGTTCTCCTATGCAGATACTCACCGCCATCGGTTAGGGGTTAACCACACCATGCTACCCATTAACCGTCCCCGGGTGGATGTCGCCAACGGCAATCAAGAGGGTTTCTCTAACATCGCTAGCTCAAACTCTGATGTTAACTACGAGCCCAGCCGTCAGAAATCTTACCAGGCTAGCAAGGACTTTAGCGCCTCAAAACTACCCATTGCCGGAACCACTCAGAATTTGCCCATTGAGAAAACTCAGAACTTTGCCCAGGCTGGAGCTTTCTATCGAGGGTTA
>JAKSDM010001294.1 GCA_022360135.1 Pseudanabaenales cyanobacterium
AGGGGGGGTAGCCTTGACCTGTTCAAGCGCTTCGACACCGTCTTTAGCTTCTTTGACCAGATAACCCTCGGCTTCCAATTCCTGCTTCAACAGAGTGCGGATGTTGGGCTGGTCATCCACCACCAGAATCGTTTTCTGAGACTTTTCCTCTAGATTAACAACCCGTTCAACATCGGCCTTCAGCCGCTGAACCAGGGTCTGAACGTTTTTCTGGTCGATCTCAACTTGAGCATTAATCTTGATCGGTAGAGTAAAGCGGAAGGTGCTTCCTTGGCCAGGTTGGCTTTCTACCCAAATGCGCCCGCTGTGATGTTCCACAATCTGTTTGCAAATAGGCAGCCCCAGACCGGTTCCCTTGGGCTTATCGGTCATGATTTCGCCAACTTGCTTGAATTTCTCGAAAACCTTGTTAATATCAGCCTCAGCAATGCCTACCCCGGTGTCAGTTACACTCACTAAGATTTCATTATTTAGACATTTGACGCTACAGGTAACCGCACCCTCATTGGTGAATTTAAGCGCGTTAGAGATCAGATTAATTACCACTTGGAGCAAGCGATCGCGGTCCCCAATAATCTCCGGCAGGTTAGGTTCAAATTTTCGAATAATTTCCAGTTGACTGTTTTGAGCCAACACTGAGGTGGCGGCAATCGCTTTGTCAATCACCTCCACCATCGAAAACGGCTGCATCCGCCACTCAATCATGCCAGCTTCGATCTTGGCGATATCCAGAACATCGTTGATCAGAGAGGTTAGCCGTTCCCCCTCTGAAACAATGATGTCGATGTTCTGGCGCACCTGCTTAACTGCTCTCTGGGTTTTCTGAGTCTCAACGCTAACCTGAGGCAAGACAACCTCCTCCAGTTTCTTCTGGATCAGCTTGGCGAAACCCAGAACAGACGTTAGCGGAGTCCGCAGCTCATGGGATACGGTGGAGATGAAATCGGTTTTCATCCGATCAACTTCCTTCTCAGCCGTAATGTCCCGGATCAGGACAACAGAACCTAAGCAGTTTTTCGCCAATCGGGCTGAGTCAGTCTGCTTAACAGCGCTGACCAAGGCTTGTCCCACCCGTCCTTCTGACAGCGCCAACTCAGCCGTGAAGACTTGGTTAGGATCTGCCAGGTTCTTTTCCACCAGCGCCGCAATATCAGTCGGAAAGACCTCCTGACAGGGTTTACCCGACAATGACTCAGCGGCCAACGAAAACATCTGTAACAGTTTGGGGTTAAACCGGGTAATTTGACCGGCGGTATCTGTTACCAATAGACCATCCCCCAGGTTATCGATAATGGCGCTGAGTTCCTGAGTGCGTTCTTTGACCTTTTGATCCAAAGTGTCACGGGCTTGCTCCAACGCCTGGGTGCGGGCGCCGACCCATTCGATCAGCTGATTCAGAGAGGCGGCTAAGACACCCACTTCATCTTCAGTTGTAATGACGGCGCGGAGCGTAAAATCAGACTCTTGAGTGACTCGCTGGGCGACGGTCGTCACGGCCTCAATCGGACGGGTCGTGACTCGTCCACTGAAGAGCGCTAATAGAGCGGCGATCGCCACTGACAGCGCCATGCTGACGACTATGATTTG
>JAKSDM010001231.1 GCA_022360135.1 Pseudanabaenales cyanobacterium
ACCGCCGAGCCTCGAATCACTGCCTGGATAGGATCCCCGTCCCTTAAGGCATGGGACAATCGCTTCAGCAGAATCACCCCACATCCTTCTCCCCTGACATAGCCATCGGCGGCGGCGTCGAAAACTTTACACCGACCATCAGCCGCTAACATCTGGGCCTGGGAGAAAACCACGCTGTTTTCAGGCGTCAAGATTAGATTTACCCCTCCAGCTAGGGCTTGTTCACACTCCCCTAAACGCAAACTTTGACAAGCGGCGTGAACAGCCACTAAAGATGACGAACAGGCCGTATCGATCGCCAAGCTGGGTCCGGTCAGACCCAGCTTGTAGGACAAGCGTCCGGCAGCTGTGCTGAACGCATTTCCGGTGCCAAAATAAGCGCCGACTTCTCCGGCTCTCTCCAGCAAGCGAACATAATCATGGGTGCTGATGCCAATAAAGACCCCTGTAGGGCTTCCTAATAGGGCGCTAGGAGCCTGAGCCGCATTCTCAATCGCCTCCCAACTCACCTCCAGCAGCAACCGATGTTGGGGATCCAAACTCATGGCTTCTCGCGGTGAAATGCCGAAAAAGTCTGCATCAAACTCAGCTACCTGCTCTAGGAAGCCGCCGTAATGAGTTGAGCTGGGATGAGACTCCACCGCCCATCGCTCTGGGGGGACTGGGGTGATGGCGTCTTCAGCATTGTTCAATAGCCGCCAGAACTCCTCAGCATTCTTGACCCCACCTGGAAGACGACACCCGACCCCAATAATGGCGATTGGTTCGTTGGACAGGACGACTGAATTGGGTTGGGTGGCCCTAGGATCAGCGCTCAATGCCGGTTCGCTCAGGAACTGGGATAAAGCAGCAATGGTGGGATAGTCGTACAGGAGAGTTACGGGCAAAGGCCGTCCCAACCATACCTGAAGCTCCCCTGAGAGACCGATAGCGGTCACCGAACTCAGGCCGTACTCTGCTAGCGGCTTATTTACATTGATTTGAGCGGGGTCAAGTTCCAAGCGCTCAGCCAACTGAACCACAAGCCACTGACGAATCATAGAGGCTGATGGAGCCAGACGATTTGCCTGCTTGGCAGGGTGAGTCGAGTTGACAATATGCGGCTGAGAAACGACTTGCTGAGAATGGGTTGAAGACGCTAACTCACCGTTTCCCACCACATTGAGAGCGCCGTTCAAAAACGCATTGCGACATACCTGCCGCTGGATCTTGCCGCTTGAAGTCTTCAAAAGGCTATTGGTCTTCAGCAGTAAAATACGGTGAACCTGAAGGTCAAACTCTTCTGATACAGCCCGCCGAATCGAACTAGCGATCTCAGCGACATTCAACCGGCGCAGATAACGCCGTTCCACCTCATGGATAATAATCAAACGCTCCTGACCCTCGATTTCAATAGAAAACGCGGCTCCACTGTTGGCTCGCAAGGCAGGATGACTCTTTTCGGCAATCTGCTCGATATCTTGAGGGTAGAAATTGCGCCCACGAATAATGATCACTTCCTTCAAGCGTCCGGTGACAAACAACTCCCCTTCAGGGTCAAGAAACCCCAAATCACCAGTG
>JAKSDM010001107.1 GCA_022360135.1 Pseudanabaenales cyanobacterium
AGGGCAATAGCGAATCTCTATTTTTCGGCAAAAAAAAGGAGAGCCGCAATCAGCTCTCCCTACCATCAGGGTGCATCTACATAGCAGATTATTGCATAAATGGGGTGAGGGGTGTAACCCCCTTTGTCATTTTTTTTAACGAAAACTTCAATCCCTTTTAAGCGAATTTCAGGTTCCGCCGAACTTAGGATTGACTGCACTCTACACCTTGCCTTCACTTGGACATATTCCACGATATACTCCACACCAGCGAGAATCGCTATAGGTTAAGTCAATTAGGTTGGCTGATTGAGTTTTTTGCCCAGGAGTTGGTTAGTAAGTTTAGGATCAGCTTGTCCATTGGTCTGCTTCATCACCTGCCCGACAAAGAACCCCTGCAGCTTTTTCTTGCCGCTGCGATATTTTGCCAACTCATCAGGATGAGTCGCTAAAACCTCGTCTATGATGGCTTCGATCGCTGCTGGGTCAGAAATTTGGCTAAGTCCCTTGCTTTTCACCAAGGCCTTAGCCGAGCCGCCTTTAGTCAGAAGTTCTGGCAAAATGTCCTTGGCGATTTTATTGCTAATGGTGTTTGCTTCAATTAGCTTGATCAGTTCGGCTAACGCTTTGGGGGTTAAGGCGGTGTCATTGATATTAAAATCTGAGTCAGGACTCTTTTGGGCATTGACGTAAGCGGCAATATCGCCCATAACCCAGTTAGCGGCTAGTTTGGGACTTGCTCCCGCCGCCACTGTCGCTTCAAAATATTCCGCTACGGTTCGATCATCGGTCAATACTCGCGCATCATAAGCAGAAAGTTTGAGTTCTTGCTCATAGCTCGCCCGTTTGTGAGTCGGCAGTTCAGGCAGTTCGGAACGCCAGGTTTCAAGCTGCTCTGGAGCTACTTCAATCGGCGGGATATCTGGCTCTGGAAAGTAGCGGTAGTCACTAGAACCTTCCTTAGAACGCATACTGATGGTGCGTTGTCCCCCTTCTTCCCATAGACGGGTTTCTTGAACAATTGGTTCTCCCGCCTCAATCGCTTCAATCTGCCGCTCAATCTCGTAATCGATGGCGCGCTGGATAGCGTTAAAGGAGTTCATATTTTTAATTTCGACTTTAGTGCCGAACTCCTTTTGCCCCATCGGCCGCACCGAGATGTTGACGTCGCAACGCAGGGAGCCTTCCTGCATGTTGCCATCGCTAACGCCCAGATAACGTACAATGCGACGTAGTTCTTGAGCGTACTCTGCAGCCTCCTGTCCGGATCGCAAATCTGGCTCAGATACAATCTCAATCAGAGGCACTCCAGCCCGATTGAAATCTACCCAAGAGTAGGTTGATCCTGAGAGGCGATCGCTGCCAACATGAACTAACTTGCCGGCGTCTTCCTCCATATGCAAGCGGGTAATGCCAATCCGCTTACGAGTAACCTTACCCTGCTTATCAGCCAATTCAATCTCCAACCAGCCATGCTCGGCGATCGGTAGGTCGTATTGGGAAATCTGGTAATTTTTCGGTAAATCAGGATAGAAATATTGTTTGCGGTCAAATTTACTGTAGGGGGCTATCTGGCAGTTCAAGGCCAATCCCGCTTTCACCGCATATTCCAGTACTTTCTGATTAAGTAAAGGCAATACCCCTGGCATTCCCATGCAGATAGGATCAATGTGGCTATTCGGGTCGCCGCCAAACTGAGTAGAGCTAGGGGAGAAGATCTTAGTTTGGGTACTGAGTTGACAATGGGTTTCCAGACCGATAATAACTTCGTATTTAGTCTTTATAGAGGCAGCAGGCGTCATGAGAATTTCACAAGATTGCGGTTAAGCAACAAACGTGTTCATTGTAGCCTCGTTAAGGGGAGAGCAGGATAAAAGTTAGCGGCTGGCCGTTCAAGCAGAGGGGATAGTCTCAGGATTGAGGGTGGTATGACTGAATCTCAAGCAACCTGGTACATTATCAAAACCGAGAGGGGACAATGCCAAATTATTCTAGGCAGTCAAATTGAAGCGATGGAGCAGCCTCCAAACAGTCAGCAATGGGGTCCTTTTATTTCTCAGGGAGAGGCGATCGCCCGTCGGGTAGGGCTGATTCGATCGGGTAAATGTAAACCTTTCTAAAAGGGATTTACTTTGAGCCTTTATTTGTACCCTAACCCCTTACTTGTGCTGAAAGTTCATCCAACGCCCTCGAATATTGCGGATCTTCCAGAGTGCCAATTTTTCCTCGGTCTTTAGAGAGGGCCTCTCGATCTTCTTCTGTTAACTCGACCAGCACATCTGGCTCAATGCCCAACAGGTTGATATCTCGACCACTTGGAGTCAAGTATTTTGATTCCGTTATCGTTATACCCGAACCGTCCGGTAAGCTGCGAACTGACTGGACTAGCCTTTTGCCAAAGGTTTGAGTGCCGACTAAGACGGCTCGTTCGTTATCTTGCAGAGCGCCCGAAAGAATTTCACTAGCGCTGGCGGAGCCTCCATCCACCAAAACGACTAAGGGCAGATGGGTCAAAGCCCGGTTATTAGCGGCTTCTTCGTCCACTATTCCCTGGCGATCAACGGTGGAGACTATATTTCCATCCTCCAGCCACATCCGAGCTATGTCGATGCTGGAATAGAGTAAACCACCAGGGTTAGAGCGCAAATCCAGAATGTATCCGATAACCCCTTGTCCTTCTAAATCTTGGATAGCTTGTCTCATTTCAGCCGCCGCGTTAGCGCTGAACTGGGTCAGACGAATATAGCCAATAGCCCCCTCAATCTCAGATTGATCAGATTGATAGGTGTAGCGCACGGGATGAATTTCAATTCGAGCGCGCTCAATCTCAAAATCAATCAGCTTCTCACCTCGCTGCATAGTCAGCGTTACACTAGATCCCACAGGTCCCCGAATTCGGGTGACTGCGGCGTTCAAGTCCATGCCCTCGGTGCTTTCTCCATCAATAGCGATAATCACATCCCTGGCTCGAACACCGGCATCAAAAGCAGGTGTATCTTCGATCGGGGCGACCACTAAGATCTTGTTGGTTTCCTCATCCTGAGAAATCTGAATTCCGACCCCAGTTAATTCCCCAGAGGTATCAATCTGCATATTGCGAAATTCTTGGGGATCCATGAAGCGAGTGTAAGGATCCTCCAATTGCTCCAGCATCTCGCGAATTGCATCGTAAGCTTCCTCGCGATCGCTATAAGAGCGGCCCAAGTAGTCCATCCGCACAGACGCCCAATCAACCTGATTGAAGGTGGCGTCAACATAGTGACGGTCAATCAGTTGCCAAACCTCATCCACCAACTCTTTCGGACTTTCTCGGAAAAAAGCCTGTCCTTGAGAGAGATGGATGCCTGCGCCTGTTACAGTTACAGCCGCTACAGCGACAGCAGTGGCGCCAAGTACAAGTCCGCGCTTCGTGATTGCCATATGAAAATTTTCTTGAGGGAGGTATGCTCAATCTAACACACCCTTAACTAAGTAGAGAGGGCGTAATCCGGACAACTTCCTACACCACTATCCAGAGAAATAAATTTCCAGCAATAAGGCGATTTCTACCAAAGGAAATATCCAATAACCCTGTAGGGGCAAAAGGTCTGCCCTCCTACAACACATCTAAGTTGGAACATTCTTACTCAGAAATCATTTAAGCGGAAAGGGCTTCATCTTTAAGCATCTTAGCGACTAAGTTCGTTTTTGAGGTGTAATCCGAATAATTTCTACACCAGTATCAAGAGAAAGAGCCCTTTCATTAAGGAATTAAGAGGAAGCTGATTCAACTTTCAGACATCCTAGCCCTCTAAGCCGTTATTTTAATCGCTATTTATACCCAATCTGTAGCCGCCCAAAGGGCTAAATGGCGACGTTGTATTCACGATCAGGAGACCTTGAGCAATTATGGATCAACCCAACGACCGTCTGCTTTAATGAGATTGATCAATTCCTTAACCCCCTGTTCTTCGGGTACTTTCTTGATTTCTTCCCGACCGCGATAGAGCGAAATGTAACCGGGTTGCTTGCCCACATAACCATAATCTGCATCCGCCATTTCACCGGGACCATTGACGATGCAGCCCATGACAGCAATGTCCAAGCCAGTCAAATGTTTGGTGGCTGCTCGAACTTTGTGAAGCACATCTTCCAAATTGAATAGGGTGCGCCCACAGGAAGGACAGGCCACATATTCCACCATGGTCTTGCGTAGACCCAATGCTTGGAGGATGCTATAGCAGACCGGAATTTCTTTTTCCGGCGCTTCAGTTAGGGAAACTCGAATGGTGTCCCCGATGCCTTCAGCCAACAGAGTTGCTATTCCAGCCGTAGACTTAATCCGGCCATATTCGCCGTCACCCGCTTCAGTCACACCTAGATGCAGAGGATACGCCATGTTTAGAACATTCATGCGATTTGCCATCAGGCGGTAGGCGGTCAACATGACTGGCACTCGAGAGGCTTTGAGGGAAATGACCAGATTGCGGAAATCTAAAGATTCACAAATGCGGATGAATTCCAGGGCAGACTCCACCATACCCTCAGGCGTGTCGCCGTAGGTGAACAGCATCCGTTCAGCCAAGGAGCCATGATTCACCCCAATCCGCATCGCTTTACCCTGATCCCTGAGAGAGATCACCAGAGGCGCTAGGGTCTCTTGGATTTTCTCACCAATTTCGTCAAATTCGGCCTGAGTGTACTCTACTCGTCCTGACTTGGGTTTCTCAAACACGTACAGCCCTGGATTAATTCTCACCTTATCAACATGCTTGGCGACCTCCAAGGCAATCTTCATCCCGTTGTGATGTACGTCCGCCACCAGAGGAACTGGCTGGTAAGTCTCAGCCAATTTCTGTTTGATCTCTGCTAGCGCCTTGGCATGGGCCATACTGGGCACAGTCACCCGAACGATTTCGCAGCCAATCTGATGAAGTCGACGAATAGCCGCCACTGAACCGGCCACATCCAGCGTGTCTTCGTTGATCATGGATTGAACCACTATGGGGTGTCCACCGCCAATCGTGACATCGCCTACCTTAACTGGACGAGTTTTACGGCGATGAATGGCGGTGTCGATGGGGGGAGGGCTGAGTTTAGAAGCGACGGGGTTGGGCAAGGTCTGCATAACGCTATTAACCAATGATTCTGTAGCAGGGATATCTGATATGCAACTTTATCTCCCAGATTGCCATAGAATGGGCGCGTTAGCTAAGTTTGGCAGTGCATTCTAGAATTAAGCGCTGATTGATTAGGGCGTGGGGTTGAATCTCTAGGGCCTTGCGGAATGATTGGATAGCCGCTGTATAGTTGCCTAAAGCGGCGTGGCACAGCCCTAAACCATGCAGCGCGCCAAAATGATAAGGGGTGAGTTCGAGGGCTTTTTGACAATCGGAAATCGCCTGCCAATATTTTCCCTGGGTGTAATAAAGTACAGCTCGCCGATTCCAAGCTTCGGTAAAGTCAGGCTGGTTATCAATGATCTCTGTAAGTAGCTCTTCTGCTTGTCTGACTTTTCTTGCCTGGAGGAGCGACTGACTCTGCATCAACAACTGAGCCCCATAAATTCCCTTTTGCTGAAACCAAATCCGCCAGAGTTCCTCCGTGGCCTGATCGCGAATCGTCCCATCGGAACTTCTAAGATTCTGTAACAGGCGCTCAATTGAGGATTTTTCCATACTTTACCAAAATTGGGCTTGCTGATCAGTTTAGCTTGCCCAGGCTGAGGTCAGCATACCCCCCTTAATCCCCAACGCTGTTAATTGCCAATTCTTTCTCTGGCAACTGAGTGTACTCACTCACAATTTTGCGGAATTGGTCACCCCCAATCGTTTCCTGATCCAATAGGACGTCCACAATTTTGTCTAGCAAGACCCGATTGTTCTGCAGAAGCATTTGAGCCTTTTCATAACACTGGAAGGCGATCGCCCGGACTTGATGGTCGATCTTTGCGGCTAACTCCTCTGAGTATTCAGAGCGAGGGATGAAGTCACGTCCTAGAAAAACTTCATTGGTGGGGATTTCTAGGGCAAATTGACCCAGCGAAGACATGCCGTAACGGGTAACCATCTTGCGGGCTAAGTCAGCCACTACCTGAATGTCTCCTGCAGCCCCAGGGGTCACTTCATCTTCACCAAAGACAATATCTTCAGCCGCTCGTCCTCCCAGCACCATGGTAATGCGGTCTATCAGCTCGGCAAAGGTATCCAGCCCCCCATCAACATTGTCTTCTTTGGGGAGATAACTGGCAAAGCCGCCAATACCCCCTGAGCGAGGAATAATCGTCACCTTATCGAGTAGATTGGAATGCTCTAACAAGGTTCCGACTAAAGCATGGCCAACCTCGTGGTAAGCCAGCAGTCGTTTCTTTTTACTGTCGAGCAGGGGGGTCAGAGTTAGACCAATCGTTAGCCGATCAATTGCGTCATTGACTTCCAACATGGTGATTGCCTCCTTGCGACGGCGAGCGGTCAGGATCGCCGATTCGTTTAGGAGGTTGGC
>JAKSDM010000917.1 GCA_022360135.1 Pseudanabaenales cyanobacterium
CAAAGTCTTCCCCAATTACGCCGATGCTTACTACGGCGCTGGACTGGCGCTGGCTCAGTTGGGTCAACCCAGCAATGCGGTGCAAATGTTTCAGAGTGCTCGGAATCTCTATGTGGCCCAGCGCAATTCTCAATGGGCGGCAAATGCGCAGGCGCAGATCGCCAGGGTGCAGGGGGGAGGGGAGTAGGGGAGTAAGGGAAAGGGTGTGGGGTGTGGGGTGGGTATCGCCCGCCAGTCCTGATTCAGCAATATTCGATTCAGGGCTAATAAGAAATTTAATAACGACGTGAAGATTGCTGCGTCAGGATCCCTAACCCCCATGAAATTAATGATTTTGGAGCTTTCCATCTTCCCAAATAAGGTTACGAAATAATTCGCCAGCAGCATCAATTTTGGGGGACTTTGAGTTCTTGCTCCCCCAAAATTGGGGGCCGGGGGGCCTCAAAAAGCCCTCAGAATTGACGATATGTCCAATTGTTAAATTCGCCAGCAGCATCAAACTTGTGTGGTTACTAATCAAAGCTTTTCCTTGCCTATGCAGACTGCACTTCTTCTTTTACTAGCTTCGGCGGTAATTTTATAAATTCATGTTTACTTTTAGCCTCTTCCTCTTTTAAAGCTTCATAAATAGCTTTTAGGCTGTAATTATGCTTGGCTGCATGAGCATCACGAATTTTATGCACTTCCTCTACTATAGGGTCTTGCCACATAACTTCAATCCTCTAATAATTCTTCAGGTGTACATATGAGCGCTGGCTCGTAACCTCTTGCACGACACAGTTGTTCTATCTTGTGTCTCATCCGAGCATTGGCAATGTGTTTGCAATTCCAAGTAATCAGATAATCAAGGCCGTTGACGAAGGCTATCGCTATATGCAAAGCATCTTCTGTTGCTTTTTCTGATAGCGGTCCTTTGCTAATAAAATCATTCGCTAATTCCACCGCCTCTTCCGTCGTTTCAAGAAGTTTTATATCTGCAAGCGCTTCTAGCCGCTTTTGGGCCATTTCAACTTCACCGGAACTCGCTTCATTGACCACAAGTTGCGATGCATAATTCTCAAACTGAGATCGCTTATTTCGCCACCATTCATTCGTAATTTGTTGATGAGCCGCCACAATAATGTCACGATTGGGTCTAGCCACTAAATAGCTGACCACAGACGTTTCAATGTAAACCTTCAGTTTCATCACAAGACACGAAGGATAGTAGCAACCGTGGTGGGCAAAGCGCGATCGCCGCGCCCATTACATAAACAGGTTTAATTTGCCGGGTTACACTCTATACCCTACCCCGAATGGCACTGAAATAAGCTATGTGGGCAATGCCCACCCTACGGAATATCAGGGCTTTTAGCGATTTATAAACTCTTATTTCAGTGCCATTCTACCCTACACCCTGTCTTCACTAAGAGATATTCTAAACTGGCGTTTTCAAACTGCAGCTTAGAAACGAGGAACAAGCCAGTTTACCCATCTGCTGCTAACAATAGCCAGCGCTATAACCACATAAACTTGTGTGGTTACCAACCAAGCTTGTGTGGCCACTAATCAAGCTTATGTGATTACTAATCAAGCTTGTGTGGTTACCAACCAAGCTTGTGTGGTCACTAATCAAGCTTGTGTGGTCACTAATCAAGCTTGTGTGGTTACCAATCAAGCTTGTGTGGTCACTAATCAAGCTTGTGTGGTTACTAATCAAGCTTATGTGGTTACTAATCAAGCTTGTGCAGTGACCACACAAGCTAAACTGACCTTTCCAAGCCGCAGCTTGGAAACAAGGAACATAGGTATGCAAAGGTTTGACTACCCCCTACCCCGAATGGCGCTGAAATAAACCATGTGGGCAATGTCCTCCCTACGGAATATCTATGGGACGCCGCCAGCGGCCAGGTTTTAGCCACCCTGAACGACGGGGATGTAGTTGGGGCGATTACCTTCAGCCCCGATGGCCAGTCTGTAGCGACGGTCAGTTGGGATGGGACGGCGCGGCTATGGGACGCCGCTAGTGGTGAGGTTTTAGCCACGCTGAACTACAAGTAACCCTCGATCCTAGGCTCTGCCTCCAGAGAAGTCCCGGATTGTCTGGAGGCAGAGCCTCAGACAGCGGTTCCACAGGCAGAGCCTGGGAACCAGAAAAATCACACCCTACCCCCTACCCCCCGCCTTCATGAGATGTATTCAACCCAAGCAAGAATTGCTCCCTTAAAAACGCTTGAAATTGAGCCTTGTCTCGAATAGGATCAAAATCCGAGTCCGTTTTGGCCTTCTCTCGATAATCTGGATTAAGCTCAATCGCCTTTTGCAGCGCTGCAATCGTCTCCTCCACACCTCCCTGTAATCCATAACAGGAGGCTTTGTTGTACCAGCCTAGGTGAAAGTCCGGTTTGAATTGGAGGGCTTTGTCGTAGCTTTGGATCGCCGCTTCATAGCGGCCTAAGTCAGACAGCGCATTCCCTCGGTTGTTCCAGGCTAGGTGGTCGTCCGGTTTGAATTCGAGGGCTTGGTCGTAGCAGGCGATCGCCTCCTCTTTGTGGCCTAAGTCATACAGCGCAGTGCCTTTGTTGTAGAAGGCTTTGTCGTAGTCCGGTTTGATCGCCAGGGCTTGGTCGTAGCAGGTGATCGCCTCCTCTTTGCGGCCTAAGTCATCCAGCGCAGTGCCTTTGTTGTAGAAGGCAGCGGAGTTGTCCGGTTTGATCGCCAGGGCTTGGTCGTAGCAGGCGATCGCAGTATTGTAGTCTTGGTCAGCCATCAAAATGTTGCCTTGCTCAATCCAGAGTTGGCTAATCTCTTCATCTGATTGGTCGCCTTCGGCGATCAGGTCTTCAATAATCAAGCAACGTTCTCGCCGTTGTTGAGGCGTCCAGTTCAGGTATTGCTGAAAGTCGCCTTCTTGCAAAACTCTCTGCGTTTCTTGCTGTAGGGTTTCTTGGGGAGAGACAAACTCCCATACGCCTGAACGCCAGTCAAAAAAGTCTGCCGCCCGCCGAATGAAATATTTCATGGCGTAGCGCGGAGCCAGAAACACAAAACACAGCTTAAAGCGTTCTTTGAATCTCTCCCGCTGCAGATTCAACTGCCCTAAAATTTTGGGAATTTTATCAAGCGCATAATAATCGCCCTCGCTGCCATACCCGGCCTGAATATAGGGCGTCAAAGATTTTTCTAGCCCGCTGATAAACAGCACGTTGGTTTGATCAATTCCAGGCTGGGCGGCTAGGGTTTCATACAGGTCGTCAATTTCGGTTTCTAACCGCAGCGCCTCAACGGTCTTTTCAGCCACATCCGCCCGCACCCGTTCGATCAACTGCTCACCTTCGGCGGGCGTACATTGCACAAACAACAAGCCAAACCCTGTGGCCCAACGAATGGCCCGCACCAGCGCCGCATATTCTTCATCTGGCGAGGTGGCTACATCTTCATCCCATTCAGTTAAGCCTGGCTGGGTCATGGCTGTTTACTTCGATCATCACTGGGCTATGCGCTTCAAATCGCTCCAGGGCTGCGCGAAACTCCTTGACTCCCCGCAACAGCGGATGGACATTGCGCCAGCAGACAATTTCGCCCTCACCATCAATATAGCGATATTCCAAAATACAGCGATTAAACAGTAACTTTCGATGGGCTTCATCGTTCAAAATCTCTTTGGTCTGCGAAACCTTGGCCAATAGCAGCCACTGTGAGTCATACACGGTGTTGCGATAGGTGTTGCGCGCCTTGGTAATGGCTAAGCGCACCGCTTTCTTACTAATTGGCAACGCAACCGTCTGTTTAATCGCCTCTTGGGCCATCTGCATCAGGTTACGCATGTGCCCGCCGCTCATCAAACAGAGCTGATCCAGCGTTTCTGGCGCGTCAAAGATATCCCCCACCAGCTGCATGGCTGGGTCAACGCCCTTGGCGTAAAACACTCGCTGACGCACTAGCTGGCGCATGGCTTCGAGTCCTGCTGGGCAGACATCGCCCGCCTGGTCGCGCACCATCACCATTGGCAAAACCTGGATCTCAGCATCATAAATATCCCGCAGGTCGGCCCCGCGTCCTGAATACACCAGCGAAATCGGCACGGTGTAGATGACATGGCAGCCCAACATTTTGAGCTGTTCGCTGCGGTCTACAAAAATTTGTTCATGGTTGCTGGGTTCGTTCTCCCGCAAAATCGGCGGAATCCGGTCCAGACTATCGACCAGCAAAACTAGCTTATCGGTGCTCTTTTCGGGCGTTTTGGCCATCGCCTCAGTAATGAAGGCGTTCAACGCTTCAATCAGTGAAGGGGTATGGGGTTCTACAATCTTGCGAATCTGAGCCCGGGCAGTGGGGCTCACCTTCAGTGTGGCGGTTAGTTTGCTAAACGGCGCTTCGGCTTCAATGCTATCGAAACCAACGTCGCTCTGCATCGCCTCAACCAGTTCTGTTTTGCGCGATTGCAGCCACTGCTGGATAGGGCCTTCGTTTCCTTTCAAGTTCTTCAGCAAGTTGCGGGTACAGGCCAGTAAAATGTCGGTGTATTGTGCATCTTCTGGGTCAATGTCGGCCTCTTCTGCGGCAAAGTACACCACCCGATAGCCTTGCTTTTGAAGATCAGCCTGTAGCCGGAGCAGCTCGGTCGATTTGCCCGCCCCGCGATGCCCGGTATATAGCTGGTGGGTAATGCGATCGGCATAGGTAATCTGACGGCCCACATCCACCAGAATATCTTCTTCGCCCCGCACCTCGCTACAGTTTACATAGAGTGGATCGCCCGCTGGCAAAGGCTCAAACGGATCAAACGAGTTGTAAATCTGCTTCAGAATCTCAAGCTTGGTCGACATAGCGCCCCAGGTTCAGGGTGATGACAAAACCCGACACTGACCATAATGGCGCAATAGGTGATCGCAGAGCACCAGCGCCGTCATTGCTTCCACCATCGGCACCGCCCTAGGCAACACACACGGATCGTGGCGGCCTTTTCCAGCTAGAACGGTTTCCTCGCCATCACTGCTGACAGTGCGTTGTTCTTTGCGGATTGTGGCGGTTGGCTTAAAAGCGACGCGAATAATAATGTTTTCGCCGTTAGAAATACCGCCCTGGATACCGCCAGAACGATTGGTTCGAGTCCGGATTTCGCCAGCTTCGTCGAGATAAAACTCATCGTTGTGCTGGCTGCCGGTTAAGAGGGTTCCGGCAAACCCTGAACCTAACTCAAACCCCTTACTGGCTGGCAAAGACATCACCCCCTTAGCCAGATCCGCCTCTAACTTGTCAAACACAGGCGATCCCAGCCCCTTGGGCGCATTGCGGGCGACACACTCTACCACCCCGCCAATCGAATCGCCTTCACGGCGAACTTGCTCAATGCGATGAATCATCCGCTCTGCCGCTTCCCCATCCGGGCAACGGACAATATTGCTTTCCACCTGAGCCAGGGTGACCGTATTGGGATCAACCACGCCCTCCAGATCCTGGATCCGCTTGACGTAGCCGATCACCTCTACCCCAGCGACCTGCTTTAGCACCTTTTTGGCGATCGCGCCCGCCGCCACCCGCCCAATGGTCTCCCGAGCCGAAGAGCGGCCGCCCCCCTGCCAGTTGCGAATCCCGTATTTGGCGTCATAAGTAGCGTCAGCATGAGAAGGCCGATATTTCTTGGCCATCTCATCATAATCTTGGGAACGGGTGTCCTTATTGCGCACCAAAATAGCAATGGGCGTTCCCAGCGTTTTGCCCTCAAACACGCCGGAGATAATTTCGCAGGTGTCGGTCTCCTTGCGAGGCGTGGTGATCTTGCTCTGCCCCGGCCGTCGCCGATCCAAATCCGTCTGAATTTCCGCCGCTGAAATCTCTAGCTGCGGCGGACAACCATCCACCACAACTCCTACTCCACCACCGTGGGATTCCCCAAAGGTGGTAATCCGAAATAGATGGCCAAAGGTATTACCCATAACACTTGGCAGATAGCAATTTTAACCCCTTGATCCTATCGTATTTCTCATGCCGGATAGCAGGGGAGACGGAGAACGCTACCGCCGCCTTCTGATTCTGCCAAAATCACGACGAGCAGAATTGAGTTTTTGAGGGTCTTTCAGACCTAGATAGGGCGACGGATTGACGGGGATGCCTCGGCGGTAAACGCCGTAGTGGAGATGGGGACCCGAAGAGCGGCCGGTACTGCCTAAATAGCCGATGAGTTGTCCCTGGCTGATGCGATCGCCCACCTCCGCCTCTATCTCAGATAGGTGAGCATAGAGGGTCTCATAGCCATAACCGTGATCAATCATCACATGATAGCCATAGCCGCCTGTATATTCGGCCCGCTTGACTACCCCCTCAGCAGTTGCAAAAACAGGCTCCCCATAAGCCCCCTTAAAGTCAATCCCCTCATGCATTTCGTAACTACTACCGCCGAACGGATTGGGACGCAAGCCAAACTCAGACGAAACGTCGAGTGCGCCCTTTAAGGGTCGTCTGCTGGGATAGGCGGCTTCACGGGCCGCTTCTTCCGCCAGAGTCTCCTCCAGCGCTGGTTTAACACTGCGATCCAAAGTGGATGTCAACAGGGGCATGCGCCATTTCGCCAGCTTAAATAATTCTTCGGGCTCAATTTTCTTGGCGGCCCCCCCTTGCGGAACCCCAACTTCGCTTGGCCTAGGTCCATTTCTACCGCCCGATAGCCCAGCCCTTTCCCGCAAATTTTCAATTTCGGCGTCTAAAGAACTTAACTCACTCAGCACTTCATTAGCCGTTTCAGTCAGCTCGTCATTACGCTTAGCTAGCTGGGCGTTGCTATAGAATAAGGAGCCAACGGTAAACCCGATCCAGGCCAGGGGCGTACCCAATAAGGCTAGCAGGGAAATAATCGCAGGCAAAGGTCTAAATGAGATGGTAATGGGTTCTCGGCCGGTGCGAGCGATCAGAATGGTGTACTTTTTAGGAATACGAGAAGGCATTAAACTCCTTTAAGTTCAACCTTACTGCTCACGATTTACAGGAAATTAACAAAGTCATTAGACTAAAGGATTATACGGGGATCACTCGATATTGGGCAATTTTTCTCATTTTTGGCCTAATATCAGAACTGCTTAACATAATGCAATATAACTACACTGTAAATATTTTGTAGAAGTCGTTCCCCACCGCAGCTATGTACTTAACCTGGTTAGACAGTAATTCCTGGCTGATTGAATTAGCTGGGCGACATATTCTGGTTGATCCCTGGCTAGTAGGCCCCCAGGTGTTTGGTAATCTTGACTGGTTATTCAAAGGGATTCGTTCCAACCCACGCCCGATTCCTGAAAATATCGATCTGATTCTGCTATCCCAAGGACTTGATGACCATACCCATCGCCTGACTCTGGAAAGTTTAGATCACGCCATTCCAGTGGTGGCCTCCCCGAGCGCGGCAAAGGTGGTGGAGAGGTTGGAATATACCCATATCACAGCCCTTAATCCTGGTGCAACCTTTACCCTGGACGACGCACTGGAAATCAAAGCCGTACCCGGCGCGCCCGTGGGTCCCCGAGTGGTCGAGAACGGATACATTCTGAAGACGCTGCCAGAGGGCCTTAGCCTCTACTATGAACCCCATGGTTTTCCTGATGCTTCGCTGCAGCAAG
>JAKSDM010001327.1 GCA_022360135.1 Pseudanabaenales cyanobacterium
CGAGATTTGTTTAGCAGGCTTAGCAGGCTTTACCATAACTGGCTCTTCAATACCTAGCTGTTGCTTCGCTTGGGATAGCATGTAAGAAAAACTTACTTCTCCTGCTGACAAAACTGCTTTGCCTGTTGCACGCAACAAATTGTTGGGGCTGGGCTCGTCAAAATTGTCATACCAATTTCTCAAGTTCTGGCCCAGTTGAACTGAGTTTTTCCAAATCCAATCAACTAACACGAAAACGAGGCATAGGAGAAGCCAGACGAATACGACGGATTCTTTGAGGATGTTCCAAGTTAGGGTTAATGTTTTTTGGTAGTTCGCTGCTGTATCTGACGAGAAGAATAGTCGCCAGAGCTTAGCCGCTTGAGCTTGAATTCGATCCATATGACTTGCCGACAAAGGACTCAAACAGGATAAAAAATGCAATCAAGCATCAACCAATTTTTTCATCTCAGGTAGAATGTAAAATCCTCTAACTAGTCTAGATCCCCTATCTACCCTCCCCAAACTTTTTTAAGAACTGCTTCAGCAGAAATATCCGATAGCTTACCCGTTGCAGACTGGATAGCTAAGAAGCGCTCGTTCTGCGGTAGCAGTTGAGCCGGATTATGAGCGCTAAACAAAACTAGGGTAAAGACTTTGAGGGCGATGGCCAGTTGCATCTGATCACTTTCGGTACAAAGCATTAAATCTGCACCCGCGATCAGAGCGGCCAGCTGCCCCAGATTACCTGGGTTGCTGATCTTTAACGCTGGTGTGGAGGCGCTTAATGCCGTCACTAATGACAGATTTTCTAGACTCTGAATGGCGACAATGGGCAGATTTGGCTGTCGGTTTTGGCAGTCCTGGATAATAGCGGTCCAACTTTCAACTGGGTAGGCGTCGTCATTCTCGCCAATAGACGACTTGCTGGGCGCACTGTAAATCAATACGTACCCACTGTCTTGAATACCTAGCTGTGTCCGGTTTCGATCAGCCCAAGCGATGTCTTCTTGGGGGACATTAATGGCTAGGTCGGGGCAATGGGTTGAGATGCCTAGTCCCCTCAGCAAATCGTGAAACTGATAGGCAATATATTGCTTATGCTTACGGGGAACGGTATCGGTTAAGAAGACTTTGGCTCCTGAATGGGCATAGCCCACTCGAGTCCGTATACCCGTTAGCCAAAGCAGTAGATCTATCGACCAGTTTGTACAGAGAGAGAGGGCGACCTCATATTCGCGATCGCGGATGACGCCCAAAAGATTTGCCCACTCAGCCGGACTATTTCGAATCTCAAAGTTGTAGAGGATGATCTGATTCACTACCTTTGAGACCCGATAAGCCTCTTGGGCTTTGGGCTCGACAACAACATCAATCTCAGCTTCAGGGAATGAACACTTTAAATCATCCAGGGTCGGGAAGAAAAGGATTTGGTCACCGATCCCGCCAGGGACTAGGGCCAGTACTCTCATAGTATTTTGTTGCGTTTCCGCTCCATATTTTAATGGAAGCTGGGGAGGATGTATCGAATAACCCTTAACAAAAAGGGAAAATTTCGATGGAAAATTTCAATGTAGGGTGTGTAGCAGAGTAATTGACGAGGTCCAAAGTGTATTTCTTGATCCCAGCAGCAGGAATGGGGCGGCGAATGGGCAGCTCTCGAAATAAAGTATTGCTAACTCTGTTAGAGCGTCCTCTGATTGCTTGGACATTGTTAGCCGCAGAAGCAGCAGACCCCATCCGTTGGATCGGTTTGATCAGCCAACCCGCTGATCAACCAGACTTACAAGATATTTTGAAAGGACTTGCCATGACTAAACCGGTGGTTTTGATCCCGGGAGGAGCGACCCGCCAGGAATCAGTGTACAACGGTTTACAGGCTCTGCCTGCCGATGCTGAACAGGTTCTGATTCATGACGGGGCTCGTTGTCTGGCGACGCCCGAATTGTTCAGCCGCTGTGTTGACGCCTTACAAACCTGTTCAGGATTGATTGCAGCCATTCCGGTCAAAGACACGATCAAAGTGGTTGATGCCGACGGATTCATTCAGGATACCCCGGATCGTAGTCAGCTGTGGGCGGCTCAAACGCCCCAAGGCTTCCAGGTCGAGATCTTAAAGCAATGTCATGAAAAGGGACGTCAGCTAGACTGGGAGGTGACGGACGATGCTGCTCTGTTTGAAAAATGTGGTCTTTCGGTGCGGATTGTAGCGGGGGAAGAAACGAATCTAAAAGTCACAACGCCTGTAGATCTGGCGATCGCAGAATGGATTCTGCGTCAACGAGGGTATTGATAGGATGTAGAAAAGCGTAAAAAGTGATTTGTGTTCAGAGTTGGAGGTTTGGTGGGCGGACAACTGCTGAACTTAATCTCTGAACTGTCAAATACGGTTAAAAAACAAACGTAAAGACATTGCTAGGCAGAGTCTTTACGCAAAGATTCATTAAGCATTTGGAAGGGTTATCTAAACCTTATTCCAGACTTTGTAAATTTTATCCCAGGTGGAAGCCTACATATCGCCGTCACGCAAGGCGACGAGCCCGACAATTAATGGACCTGCAAGCAAAATCAAAGCCAGCATCGTCATCTGAGCAACAACCTCAATATTCATATCACCTAGCTACTCCGTTGAATTAATTAAACAAAATGAACTCAAAGCCTTGGCTATACAACCAGTAGCGTCAGTTCAAATCTTGCCTGGAAGTTATTTTACCTGTTGATGTCCCCCTTATTTTAAGGAAGTTTACAAAATTCTAAGGAGAATTGGCTATTTAGCGGCTGTCCTATTGAGTAGGCTAACGATATATCCAGTTCTAACTTGCCAACATTCCAACCTGCCGATATTTTTCTGATTCTGCATGCACAGTTCTTCCAAAATCACCGTTTGGCGTTGCGTTAAACAGTGCGGGGCTTGCTGTCATCTCGATCCAGCGGCTCGGCCTGACCTGGAAAACTATCTGACGCCAGCGGAGATGAAGCGTTACCTCAGTATGGTGGGGCCGGATGGGTGGTGTGTGAACTTTGACCCAATGTCCCGTAAGTGCCGGATTTATTCAGATAGA
>JAKSDM010000331.1 GCA_022360135.1 Pseudanabaenales cyanobacterium
GTAACCTGACCATCATCCAAAAGACCTACGACCTGATCAAATGGGGGAGCTAACACTGCGTAAAGAGCGAAAAAAGGTTCGCTACTTCACTGAAAAGCTAGGCGATCAGATTGACCTCGACATGATTCTGGTTCCTGGCGGTGCCTTTATGATGGGCTCTCCGGAGGATGAGCCAGAGCAGGCTGCCCATGAAGGGCCTCAGCATCAGGTAACTGTGCCAACCTTCTTTATGGGGCGCTGCCCGGTGACGCAGGCGCAATGGCGGTTTGTGGCTGAGCTGCCGGAAATCAATCGGTCCCTGAATCCCGGTCCATCGGAATTCAAGGCGGAGGATCGCCCGGTTGAAAGAATTAGTTGGTATGACGCGACGGAGTTTTGTCGGCGTCTAGCAGCCTATTCCACTCGGGAATATCGCCTACCCAGCGAAGCGGAGTGGGAATACGCCTGTCGCGCTGGCACTACGACTCCTTTCTATTTTGGCCCAATTCTGACCACTGAAGTGGCTAACTATCACGGTGACTATACCTACAACGACAGCCCCAAAGGGGAATATCGGGGAGAAACCACCCCTGTAAACTACTTCGGCATTGGCAATGTTTTTGGCCTTTGCGACATGCACGGCAACGTGAATGAGTGGTGTCTGGATCATTATCATGACAGCTATGAAGGAGCCCCAACCGATGGTAATGCTTGGGTAGATGAAGGGGCGAATGAGAATGTAGTACGTGTACTACGCGGCGGTTCCTGGGACTACAATCCGAGGGATTGCCGCTCTGCCTCCCGCGATGACTACGTTGATCCGCGCGTCGCCTACTACACTTTTGGGTTTCGTGTAGTCTGTAGTGCGCCCAGGACTCTTTAGTAGCCCTTTCTCCCTTTTACCCTATTTACCCTCTATGGCGTTAAGCGCCTCGAAATTTTTTGGCCCATCTGGGGCTTTGACTGCATCGCGTCAGAAGTAGGAAATGCCAATAAAAAACCCCGACTGATCAAAACCGTCGGCAATCAACCCTCATTTTGGTTGTCTACTGGGACTAACCCAGGGGATGTCACTCTCATTGGGAACAAAGTGAATGGTTAGCCTTTCCAAAGGGAAGGAGTATCGCGCCTGAGTGAGCGATTTTTTCCTAATCTGACCTTACCTTGCAGTCGTTCAAAGTTGCCCTATGCTGTTCCATGCTTCGTCCGCTGACGCCTCTACTCGGGCAGATGATATTGAGGAGTCATCCATAACTCAGGCAGAATCAACCGTTGAAGGTTCTGAGCAGCAGGAGGAGGTTGATTTAGAGTTCCTCTATACTCGCGACATTGAGTTTCGTCAGGAGACCCTTTACTTCATTGTGGTGGATCGATTTTACGATGGGGATCCCGGCAATAGCGGAGGCCCGAACCCAGACCTCTATGATCCGACTCGAACGGAATGGGGTAAGTATTGGGGAGGAGATTTGCAAGGCGTCATCGACAAGCTGGACTATCTCAGAAACCTGGGGGTGACTGCCATCTGGCTCACCCCCTTATTTGAACAGGTGGAGGGATTATTTATCGAAAGTGCGGCGATACACGGCTATTGGACACGAGATTTTAAGCGAATTAATCCTCGTTTTATTGGTCGGCATGAGAATCCTTCCCTGAATAAAACCCAAGAATCCCGAGAGACCGCCTTTGATCGCCTGATTGCCGAATTGCACCAGCGTCAGATGAAGCTGGTGCTGGACATTGTCTGTAACCACAGCAATCCTGACATTGATGGCAAAAAGGGCGAACTCTACGATGATGGGGTAAAAATTGCCGATTTCAATGACGATCACAACAATTGGTACCATCACTACGGTGAAGTCACCGATTGGGAAGATGAGTGGCAGGTCCAGAACTGCGAGCTAGCAGGACTGGCGACATTTAATGAGAATAATACCGAGTATCGCGATTACATTAAGTCGGCGATTAAGCAATGGCTAGACCGGGGAGTTGACGCCCTGCGCGTGGATACGGTCAAGCACATGCCGATCTGGTTCTGGCAAGAATTCAATGCCGATATCCAAAACTACAGGCCCGATGTCTTTATTGTGGGGGAGTGGATTTTTAGCCATCCCAAAGACGATCGCTCGGTGGAGTTTGCCAATCACTCCGGCATGTCCATTCTGGATTTTGGACTGTGCTCGGCCATCCGCGCCGCCTTGGGTGAGGGGGCGGAGGAGGGATTCCAACTGGTTCAGGAAATTTTTGATCTGGACAATCGCTATTGCGGGGCGACGGAATTGGTGACCTTTATCGATAACCATGATATGCCTCGCTTCCAGACGCTGAATCCCGACCCTGAGATGTTGCAGGTTGCGATCGCCCTGATTATGACGGCCCGCGGCATCCCCTGCATTTACTACGGCACAGAGCAATATCTCCACGATGACACGGACGGCGGCGACGATCCCTACAACCGCCCCATGATGGTTAATTGGGACACCGACACCCTAATTTACCGCAGCATCCGCCGACTCTCGGGGTTGCGGCGGATGAACCCGGCTGTTTCTCTGGGGGGGCAGTGGCCAAAGTTCGTCACCTCAGATGTCTACTGCTATGCCCGACGCTATCGGGACTGCGTGTGTTTTGTCGCTATGAATCGGGGAAACGCCATTACTCTGGAGGCGCTGGAAACAGATTTACCAGATGGAGAGCATACCTGCATTTTGACTCGGTGCAAGTTTGAGGTTAAAGATGGGATAATTGCTAAATTGCCCTTAGCCCCCCGTAAGGTTATCGTGCTCAGCCATGTCGGCGAACGGGTAAAAGGCAAAACCATTGTCCGGTTACAGCTGAACGGCGTCAACACTCAACCCGGCGAGACCGTTGTCGTCACCGGAAATTGTTCAGAATTAGGCAATTGGGACATTTCGAAAGCGTATCCCTTAGAGTACATCAACGCCAATACCTGGTTCGCTGAAATTCCCTTTAACGAGAGTGTAGGAAAACTGATTACCTACAAATACGCCATCTGGAGAGAAGGACAAGCCCCTCAACGGGAAAATCTAGTCGCCCGTCGTTGGGTTTTGGCCAATGAAGGCATTGTTAAATGGCGAGATACTTGGTCAGTCGGAGGCTAGGAGTTTAGGGGGTGAATAAAGTCCTAGGGAGAGAGGGTAGGGTTGATTCTCTATTGAGAGAAAATTTTCAAAAGCCCTGAGTTTCGGTTCAACTTTTTCTGAAGGACAACCATTCAACAAGGGTTCTAGCATTATTCTTCACTTAGAGAATCAACCCTACCCCGAATTGGGAGCTGGGGGGCTCAAAAAAACCCCACTTCGGCGCAAATATTTCCAAGTGTAAAATTAGCCGACAGCATCTTAAAAAGGAGGACTTTGAGCCGATCTCTCCCTTTTTTTAAAGGGGGTTGGGGCGATCGTTGGGCCCCTAACAGCACCGATCA
>JAKSDM010000764.1 GCA_022360135.1 Pseudanabaenales cyanobacterium
GCCTTTTCATTTAATGCGGCTAGGGTCTCTTTTCTAGCCATTATGGCGGCTTTGCCCAACCCAGAACATTTTCAGAATTGGCACAGCACTTCAGTATTTTCTCTGGGGGCGCTGGGTCTATTTTGTGGGATGTACTGTTTGCTGCTTTGGTGTGAGAAACGGGTGAAAATAAAGAGGACATGAAGTCAACTGAGGAGTAGCGCATCATCGGCTAGTGGTTCACCCTGCTGCGCCTCAAATTGTTGTAGAAGATCGGCTACCGTTAGCCCCTCTCGTTTTGAACCGGATACATCGAAGAGAATCCGACTTTCATGGAGCATAATTGTGCGATCGCCCAAGTCTAGAGCCTGCCGCATACTATGAGTAACCATGAGGGTTGTGAGCTGTTGTTCATATTCGATTCTCAACACCCCAAATCTCTTCAAGGAGAACCGAGGCTCGTCATTCGATGTTTAGCGACAGAAATTTTGGATAATGCCATCGGAGATCGGCAGTTTCATGATTTCATGCGAATAATCGTTGGCGAGTCAGAACGCTTCCCAAAATCTGTTCACCTATCAAACTAGCTCAAGTTGCGAGTCATCACCGACAAGAAAGCGCAACGCTTTAGGGTGTTGAAGGGCTACTTTGAGCTGGGCGCGCTGTCCAATCACGCTGTCAACAATTCGTTGCTGAACGCCTAAAACTTTCGCACCCTGTAAAATCACACTATGCTCAAGATCAGCTTCGATCAGTCTAACTTGGTCAGCCACACTACTGTATGGACCAATAAAGCAGTTTTCCAATTGGCAATCACTGCCAATGATTACTGGCCCCCGAATCGTGCAATTGATGATCTGAGATCTTGGACCAATCTGCACCCGCCCAATTATCTGGGTGTTAGCACTAACTTCACTTTCAATAGCAACTTCTAGACGAGTATCCAGAATAATCCGGTTGGCTTCTAAAAGGTCATCTTTCTTACCGGTATCCAACCACCAGCCATTAATTTGACAGGCTTCCACTCTTTTAGATTGGTCAATCAGGAATTGAATCGCATCAGTAATCTCTAGTTCGCCTCGGGTGGAAGGCTGAATATTGGCAATGGCCTGGTAGATAGTATTAGAGAACAAGTAAATTCCCACTAGCGCCAGATTAGAAGGGGGAATTTTAGGTTTTTCCACTAGCTGTAGGAGTCGTCCATTTTCGTCAAGCTTAGCAACTCCAAATTCACTGGGATTAGGAATTGCACCCAGTAAGGTTAAGGCGTCCAGGGAGCGAGCTTTAAATTGTTCTGTAAATGGGCGCAGGTCATTTTCAATCAGGTTATCTCCCAGGTACATTACAAATGGTGAGTTTCTCAAGAAGGGCTGCGCCACTATTACAGCGTGAGCCAAACCCAGAGGTTTATCCTGAAGGATATAGGTGATTTTGGCGCCAAAGCGATCTCCATTTCCGGTTTTAGTTTTTACCTCCTCTCCTGTTTCTGGAGAGATGATAATGCCGATATCAGTGATGCCTGCCGCAACGATCGCCTCTATTCCATACCAGAGAATTGGCTTATTAGCTACAGGAACCATTTGCTTGGCCCCAGTATAAGTAAGGGGTCGCAGGCGCGTTCCTTTACCGCCAGAAAGAATCAGTGCTTTCATAATTTTTCAGCATAGAGTTGTTTAAGCATTTGCCTGAGTGATTTGCGCCAGTGGGGGGGATAGGTCCCCAAAACGGCTGAAATCTTTTTAGTCGAAAGGACTGAATAAGCTGGGCGCTTGGCTGGCGTGGGATATTCAGGCGTGGTAATGGGCGCCACTCGCTGCACTTTCAAAGGAAAGCCAAGCTGTTTAGCTTCCTCCAAGATGGCGACGGCAAAGTCATACCAACTGGCAACGCCACTATTAGTGAAGTGATAAATCCCTTTCAGAGGAAACTTTTGCGCCTGCTCTAGCGTAATTTGTCGCCCGAGTTGAGCGATCGCCCCGGCAATATCCCTAGCCCATGAGGAGGCGCCGACCTGATCGACAACCACCCGCAACTCCTCTCGTTCTGCTCCCAGCTTGAGTATGGTTTTGACAAAGTTCCCCTTGCCTTTTGCGCCGTAAATCCAGGCAGTTCTGAGAATCAGATGGCGCTCACACGTTTTCTGAATTCCCTCTTCTCCTAGAAGCTTGGATTGGCCGTAAGCATTAATTGGGTTAGGGGGATCTTCCTCATGGTAGGGAGTGTTTTTCTGACCGTCGAAGATATAATCTGTGGAAACGTGAATCAGAAATCCCCCCAGCCGCTGGGTTTCCTCTGCCATAATGGTGGGAGCCGTGTTGTTGATCGAGTTGGCTAGTTCAATTTCGGTTTCGGCTCTGTCAACCGCCGTGTAAGCAGATGCATTAACAATCAGGTCGGGCTTCACGTCAACGATTACCTGGCGAATCATCGCTGGTTGTGCTAAATCCATGGTCTTGCGGTCAACCCCAATGACCTCTCCTAGGGGAGCTAGCGCCTGTTGAAGTTCTTGCCCTAGTTGTCCAGTCATCCCGGTCAGTAAGATTCGTTTCATGTTCCAATTACACCGCTGGGATGAGTGGAGAAGTAGCCGCATAGACCTCTGCATTCTTGAATAGTTGACCAGCTTGGTCCTTAGGGGAAAGGATTGGGGATGCTGTCAGGGGCCATGAGATTGCTAAATCGAGGTCGTTCCAAAGCAAGGTCCGCTCATGCTGAGGGGCATAGTAATCAGTTGTTTTGTATAGGATTTCGGCCGCTGCTGAGAGAACTAAAAAGCCGTGGGCAAATCCTGGCGGCATCCAACAATGTCGCTTATTTTCAGCACTGAGCAGATAGCTAACCCACTGACCGAAGGTGGGAGAACTTTTTCTCATATCCACTGCGACATCAAATACAGCCCCAGCAACTGCGCGCACTAATTTCCCTTGAGGTTGCTGAATCTGATAGTGCAAACCCCGCAGAACATTTTGGCAAGAATGGGAATGGTTATCTTGAACAAAATGAGCGGTTATGCCAGTCTTGTTGATAAAAGCTTTTTCGTTATAACTTTCGTAGAAAAGGCCACGATCATCTGCAAAAACTTGGGGTTCAATAATTAAAACATCAGGAATTTTAGTGGAGATAATTTTCATCAGAATTTCCCATCAAAAACAACTATGGATCCAAGAGAATAAGTAATATCAAGTCCGGATGCTTACTTTTAATCAAAAATCGCAAGTTCTCATCTAATCAAGCATCGTTATTACGGGCAACTAACAGGACTTGATATAAGGACCAAAAATGAACTTTATATGATTGGTAGAGTCAGTTATGACCGCAGCAGTCACGAAGGTGACAGCCGTGGAAATATTAAAGGTTGAGGCCCCATCTCCGCCAGCGTCACGGGTATCAATTAGCGGTGATGCGCCAACGACAGCATCACGCAGTGTTGCACGCACTGACTGGGAGTACAAAACCTGAACCATGCCCAATAACTCTTCGGTAGATACTCCCTTCGCCTGAATCGCCGCTAAAATGGCGCCGGACAATGCAGGGGGAGTGACTTCTGTCAGCTAACCGTGCATTAAATCGGCAGCTTGAGGAACCGAAAGCGATTAACCATCTAGCAATTGCTGCAATAAGGCAGACCAGTTGGGAGAGTTGGAGGGTGTGGAAATTTTGTCGGCGGGAACGGCTGTTTTAACCATAGGTAATGTCCTCTTTGGCTACGTAGAGTTCAAAAAATTGGCGACGGTCTGCACATCCTTGTCACCACGCCCTGAACAGTTGATGACAATTCGCGGCCTACCGATCAGTTGTGGACCAAGAATGTCTAGATAGGCGATCGCGTGAGCCGTTTCCAGGGCAGGAATAATTCCCTCTAGTTGAGAAAGTTGCTTAAATGCCGCCAAAGCCTGCTGGTCCGTTACGCTGTAGTATTCTGCCCGCCCAATCTCCTTTAAGTAGCTATGTTCAGGCCCAACACCGGGATAGTCCAGTCCAGCGCTAATCGAATGCGCCTCGACCACTTGACCCTCCTCATCTTGTAGTAGGTAGCTCATAGCGCCATGCAACACCCCGACTCGCCCCTGGGTTAGGGTGGCGGCATGCTTTTCGGAGTTAGCGCCTTTACCCGCTGCTTCAACGCCAATTAGCCGCACTCTCGGTTCATCAACAAACTCATGGAAGAGTCCAATGGCATTTGACCCGCCGCCCACACAAGCCAGGAGAATATCTGGAGCCCCTCCCCATTTTTCTATAGCTTGAGCGCGAGTTTCTTGGCCAATTACTGCCTGAAAATCACGCACCATCATCGGGTAAGGATGAGGACCTGCAACCGAACCCAGAACGTAATGGGTATTTTCTACATTCGTCACCCAGTCTCGAATGGCTTCGGAAGTAGCGTCTTTGAGCGTTCCTGAGCCTGTTTCCACAGCACACACCTGGGCTCCCATCAGCTTCATCCGGAAGACGTTGAGGGCTTGCCGGTCCATGTCGTGGATACCCATGTAGATCGCGCACTCCAGACCGAAACGAGCACAGACTGTAGCTGTCGCCACTCCATGCTGGCCGGCTCCTGTCTCAGCAATAATGCGCCGCTTACCCATGCGTTTGGCTAACAAAACCTGAGCTAAAGCATTGTTGATTTTATGAGCGCCCGTATGGTTTAAGTCCTCACGCTTCAGGTAGATTTGTGGGCCAACTCCATCAGCTCGTCGATAGTGAGCTGTTAGACACTCAGCGAAATACAGAGGACTGGGCCGTCCCACGTAGTCTCGCAGCAAACTTTGAAGTTCACTTTGGCAGCTCGGATCAGTGCGGTATTGGTGAAACGCTGTTTCTAGCTCGCTCAGGGCAGGCATCAGAGTTTCAGGTACGTACTTGCCGCCGAACCGCCCAAATCGACCCAGCCTGTCAGGTCGCTGGGTAATAGGAGTAGGAATATCTTTCGTGCTCACCATGGTAGACATCTTTTTTTATTACTTATTAAGTGAAAAGAGAAACTAGCTGTTAGTCCTGTCCTCAGGGAATGACAAGCCATCTGCAAGGCTTACAAGGAAAGGCTTATAGCCATCAATATTGATGCCAAAAATCAACTCAATTGCCAAGAGATATAGCTGTCGCCACTTCAATTAGGACATGGAAGCTTAAGCTTCTTGTTGATTACAGCCCTTGAACTGTCCTAACGATTATGGCGGTTGCTATAATAACGCAATCAACGACAGAATAATCTGTTCAGCTGTTTTGCACCGATGGACGACCTATAAAGCTCAAAAAGCAACTACGATTGTTTACGTACTAAATCTGCAAAAGCTTTTCCTATAAAGACTTGAAATTACCTTTTCACGCCTTAAGCGTTGTGTCATTTTCGTGTAGATACTCTGACTGCTCTTGAGATTTGATGACGTGCGTTAAGTATTCATACTGAGATGGCAAAGTGGTGCTCAGCCGATGGGTTTTCTCCTTAATTAGGTTAAATTTAACTAATGCCTTCTTGTCATCAAGATGTTCCAAAACTGGTAAGCTGTCTTCGGGTTGATGATTGAGACCAAGCAACATTGCGGAATAAGAGAATGCCTCAAAGCCATGAAAATTTGGATTGACATTCTTTTTATTTGGCAATCTTTTTTTCCATAAATGCAATTTTTCACGCAGTTCCTCTGAAATCTGAATTTCGTGCTTGGTCGCCTTCCAAAATGGTGTGTCTGCTCTGTCGTTAGCACAGTAATGGAGTATCAAAAAGTCTCGGACGCCATCTATGCATTTAGCGATAGATCTATTATAGCTTCGGGTCAACTCTTGATTAAATGACTTACCTGAAAAGTGATTGACTAGCTCTTCAATTCCATGTTGAATAAAAAATATCCCAGTGGACTCCAATGGTTCAACAAATCCACTGGAAAGACCAATAGCTACGCAGTTCTTTACCCATGAGTTCCTGTGTCGTCCAATCCTCATCTTAATATGTAATGCCTTACAATCATTGCTATCTTCCCCCAAGTGCGCTCGGAATTCTTGTTCCGCTTTCTCCTCAGATGTAAATGCACTTGAGTAAACATACCCGCTACCCACTCTTCCATATAAGGGTATGTTCCAAACCCAACCAGACCTCAACGCAGTTGCCGTTGTATAAGGGTTGATGCCATCTTTCTTATTATCAGTTGGGATTTGCATAGCAATCGCGCTATCGCACAGTAAGGATTCTGAAAAAGAAATGAATGGCTCCCCAAGCGCTTTGTTAATCAGTAGACCACTAAAACCGGTACAGTCTATGAACAGGTCTCCGCTGATATTGCCATGTCTTTTGGTATGGATACAATCTATGTTCTCGGTTTCTGTTATCTTTACGTCTACAACGTCATCAACAACCTGCTTTACGCCCCTCTGCATTGAATAATCTTTCAAGAACCTAGCAAGTAAATTTGCATCAAAATGGTAGGTGTAAGGATACTGTCCGTCTGCATCAGCAACCGTTATCAGTCTTTTCTCAGCGAAATGATCGCGGGAGAATAAATGTTCAACTCTATCATCAAAAACCTTGCCGTCAAAATATCTGGGAGACTTCTGGCAGTCACATAGTGTTGGCGTCATCAAGCAGGAATAATCAAACGGTTCGCTGCAACTCTTCAGTTTCAACCACCATTCAGACATATTGAATCCATCTATAACGTCAAATTTTTCAAACGTGTGGTAGAAGGCCCTTCTGTCTGAATTCCAATTAACGAACTTGATCGCCATTTTATAAGTGGCATTGCATTTTGGCATCCATTCATACTCTTGTAACCCAAGAAAATCGAAGAATGACCTAATGGTGCTGAAAGTTGCCTCACCTACTCCAATCTTTGTGATATTGGAAGACTCTACTAGAGTAATATGAATATTTTTGTCAAAAGCTTTACTCAAATATGCTGCGGTCATCCAACCTGCGGAACCGCCACCAACAATGACGATATTTACTGTACTTGGCGACATGGTAATAACCTCCAAAATGATTGGCAACTACAAACTATGCGAAAGAAATTCTGGGTAAGGATTTGCAGTGAATTCAGATAGAAATGAGTTCAGTCTCTCGATCATGTAAAAGTCCCTGTAAATTAGCAAAACAAGGAAAGATAATCAGCTTTGCTTATTCAGATACGGGAGAACGGATTGTGAGCGATCAGATGACCGAACAGCCTGGAGGGGTGTTAAAGAAGAAAGTCGGAATTGTTCGGTGTATATTCATGGTGAGTTTACTTGTTTTAGCCTTAATTTCTCGCCATTTGCTTCTACCGTGGTAATTGCAGCTTTCAAAGCTTGACAAAGTTCATTGACGGCTTGCAGGCCTTGAGTTGGTGTGCCTGTTGCCAAGCGTTTTACAAAGGCGCTACCCACAATGACAGCATCGGCTCCCCAATCCCTCAACTGACGCGCTTGTTCCGGTTCAGAGACGCCAAAACCAATGCCAATCGGCTTGTCGGTTATACTTCGCAGCTGCATCAGTAGATCCTTAACCCGTGCTTGTAGGTGAGAGCGCATGCCGGTAACGCCAGTGACGCTCACTAGGTAGATAAATCCTTGAGACAAACGGGCGATCGCCTCAATGCGTTCTTTTGAACTGGTGGGAGCTACTAGCAAAGTTACCTCAATTCCCTTAGCAGCAGCAGATTCTATCAACTCATGCGCCTCCTCTACTGGGAGGTCTGGCACCACCAATCCTTGTACGCCTGCATGCGCAATTTGAGTCAGAAACGGCTCAATGTCTCGGTTCAAAATTGGGTTGTAGTAAGTGAATAAGATGAGAGGCGCTTTTAGACTTGGACTGACAGTTCGAACGACTGTCAAAATCTGCTCCAGTTTGGTTCCCCGTTGCAGAGCACGGGCGCCAGCCGCCTGAATAACAGGTCCATCCGCCAGGGGATCCGAGTAGGGAACACCTAACTCGATCAAGTCGGCGCCATTACGATCTAAGACTTGTAGGACTTCCGCTGTTGTCTCCAAATCTGGGTCCCCGGCTGTGACAAAAGGAATCAAGGCGCAGTGACGTTGCGAAGCAGGGCTAGCGCTTTGCACATGGCGTAAAGACTTAAAGCAATGGGAGATAGAAGGTGTCATAGTGATTTACCTCAAGAAAGTTGTCAGTTGTCTTTTATCGCTAACTACTGACCCTTGACTAAGGACAAAATCCCTTTACCAGAAGGAGGCGGTTTAGAGTTGAGCAAATTTCTCACAGCCTGTTCTAGATCAGTTTGTTTGATTAAAGACTCTCCAACCAGAACAGCATCAATACCAGCCTCAGCCACAAAAACTAAATCAGCTCTTGTCTGCAGACCAGACTCACTCACGACCGTTATATTCAAGCTTTGTAACTGTTCCCGCTGCTCCGCCATCAGGTGTTGCGTGGTTTCCAGATCAACCGTGAAATCCTCCAGATTGCGGTTGTTAATTCCCAACAAACGCAGCCCTGAAAGCGATAGCGCCCGACTAACTTCTGCGCAGGTATGCACTTCTACTAGTGCATCCATGCCTAAACTCTGGGCAATTTGCAGAAACTCTTGAAGCTCGCTGTCCGAGAGAATAGCGGCAATCAGCAAGATGGCGTCGGCTCCAGCCAATCGCGCCAGATAAATTTGGTAAGGGTCAATAATGAATTCCTTGCACAGCAGTGGCAGCGCCACCTTCTGTCTAATTGTCCGCAGATTGTCAAAACTGCCTTGGAAAAATTTCTGGTCGGTTAGCACTGACAGACAGGCGGAGCCCCCTCGCTCATAAGCTTGGGCAATCTTAACCGGGGCAAAGTCAGCGCGGATGACTCCTTTACTTGGTGAGGCTTTCTTGACCTCTGCAATCAAGCTGGGTTGGGTGATACTCTGTCGCAAGGCGGCCATGAAATCTTGCCGGTGAGGGGCGGCGCTCAACTGATTTTGGAGAGCTGCTAGAGGCAATTGTTCACGCATTTGCGTGACTTCTTGTCGTTTGTGCTGCACGATCTGTTTGAGAATATGGCGTGGTTTGGCCTCAGGGGGGGTAACTTGGCTGGTGCTTTCAGGGGTAGTGGGGGACCGGGTTAGTGGATGATAATTTTGCATGGGGGAGCTGGAGTCACAAGATCAATGAGATTGGGCAATGAGGCTGATTCAGTTTGATCTACACTCTGTTGCGTTTCCCTGAATTTACGTTGATACGAGAACTGAGGAAAAGCTTGTTTTGGCGTAGGCGTGGACTACGTTTTGAATAATCGCCAGACCAACGTCTTCCGCCAAGGTCATGATTGATTCTGGATGGAACTGAACGGCGGCGATTGGTAGTGTCTGATGCTCGATACCCATAATCACGCCATCGTCTGAGATGGCCTTAACTTTAAGTTCTGCGGGCAGACTCTCAGGCAGAGCAAACAGCGAGTGGTATCTGCCCACTTCAAAGGATTTGGGCAAGTCTTTGAAAGTGACAGAATCTGAAGCAACAACAGAAATGCGAGATGTTTTGCCATGCTGAGGATAGTTGAGAACTCCCAGCTTACCTCCGTAGGCTTCAACAATTGCCTGTAATCCCAAACAAACGCCAAAGATGGGAATTTGCCGTTTCTGGCAAGCTACGATGGTTTCCGCTAGATGAAAGTCACTAGGTCTGCCAGGTCCAGGAGATAGGACAACAAGGTCTGGACATTCTGTATCGAAGATTGATTCGGAAAAGCCATGACGCAGTGTTTTTACTGTGACGCCAGTTTGACGGATGTAATTGGCCAGGGTGTGAACAAACGAATCTTCGTAATCAATTAGTAAGACGTGTTTGTCAGGTTCAGCACTGGCTCGAGGGTAGTCAAGATATGAGTGACTTGATAAATCTTGACTACCATGCTTGGTCTGATAAAGTGTCTGGAAGAGAGCAGCTGCTTTGGTGAGAGTTTCCTGAGCTTCAGCATCTGGCGATGAGTCATATAGGACGGTGGCGCCCACTCGCACTTCTGCAATCGCATCCTTCAACTGGATAGTCCGCAGGACTAAACCCGTGTTCAAGTCGCCTTTGAAGGTTAAGTATCCTACCGCTCCCCCATACCAACGTCGAGAGCTGCGCTCGTGCTGTTCGATAAACTGCATGGCTGAGCGTTTTGGCGCGCCTGTCACGGTGACTGCCCACAGATGAGTGAGGAAGGCGTCTAAGGCGTCAAATTCAGGCCGCAGAGCGCCTTCGACGTGATCGACGGTATGGATTAGATGACTGTACAACTCAATCTGGCGACGACCAATCACTCGTACTGATCCAGGTTTGCAGATCCGCGACTTGTCGTTGCGATCGACATCAGTACACATGGTCAGTTCAGATTCATCCTTGCGCGAATTGAGCAACCGCAGGATTTGAGCAGCATCATCAATCGCATCTCTTCCTCGCCGGATCGTACCGCTGATGGGGCAGGTTTCTACGCTCCCGCCTTCCACACGCACAAACATTTCTGGAGATGCGCCGACCAGATACTCTCCGCCTAAATTAAAGATAAATCCATAGGGACTGGGATTAATCTGCTGTAGCGTTCGGAACAGTTGTGTTGGGGGTTTTTCGCAAGCTTCAAAGAAGCTTTGACTGGGAACGACTTCAAATAAGTCGCCCCGACGGAAGTAATCGAGTGCTTTCTCAACCTGATTGGCATACTCACCAGGCGCATGATCGGAGGATTGAGTCGGGGTCAGACACTTACCTTGGTAATCAATCACCTTCCCGCTGCGAGGTAAACCTCTGGTGCTCCCGTGCTTAGTCTCGAATTCATACTGCAAGCGAAATGCGTGTTGCCGGTGGTAGTCAACAATTAGCAGTTCATCAGGCAGATACAGCAACAGATCTCGTTGATCTGGAAAACGCTCCAACAGTTTGGTCATTGACTCAAACTGGAAAACCAAGTCGTAGCCAAAGGCTCCATAGAGTCCCAGGTGATCATCTTCAGGACTGTTGAAGGCAGATAAAATCTCGCGAACGATACTAAAGACAGAGGGTTGTTTACTTCGCTCTTCTTCTGCAAAGAACTGTTCCGTTAGTTGGACAGACCCAGTGATCCCACCCTTATCCGAAGTGACTGCCTGAAGTTGAGATCGCGCGTACAGTCGCTCTGCTAAAAAGGGTAATAGCATCCTCCCTCGCTCATTATGCGCCTTAATTGTGAAAGCGCGATCGCGGGTAACCAGTTCTAGGGGTGGATTGACAAAACCAATCGCCCATCTCTTATATCGTCCTGGGTATTCGTAACTGCTGGCAAGCAATCCTCCACGCTGAGAATCAAGACGTGATAATATCTCTTCAATAGTCTCGTCCATCAAAGTTTCAGTAACAGAGCGAGACACGCAAACTCCACCTGTGGTTGTGTAGCGATGGGTGTCAAAAATCATGGGATATTCTCTCCAACTGTTTTAGGGAAATTATTACAGGCATGATTGGACCACAAAGTTGCAGGACCTAAAATTAGGCTGAGATTGGCGCTACAGTGTGAGTGATTCAATTGCAAAGTATTTTTTTAGGGTTATTTCATTGGCTAATGTCAGAATTTTTAAGAGTTATTTATCCCTCTGAATATAGACTTTTACACTGCTTATTGTGACATTAACCGACCATCTTCCATATGAATAATGCAGTCAGCTATATCGAGAATGCGATTATCATGGGTGACTAACAGGATGGTGCAGCCTTGTTCCTTGGCTAATTTTTGCATCAGGTTAACCACATCCCGACCAGATTTACTATCTAGCGCAGCCGTAGGTTCATCAGCTAAGACTATTTGAGGATTACTAACCAAAGCACGGGCAATTGCTATCCGTTGTTGTTGTCCACCGGAGAGATTATTAGGATAATAATTGAGATATTTGCCTAATCCTACCTGTTCGAGAATATGAGCAGCATGTTCCCGCATTTGGGCGCGGGAGAACAATCCAGATACTTCTAAACTCATCTGCACATTTTGGAGGGCTGTGAGACTATTGTGCAGATTACTAGCTTGAAAAATATAGCCATTATGGCGTCGTACTTTGACTAACTGGCGGGACTTCGCTCCACAAATTTCTTTGCCTAACACTTGCAAACTACCTGATTGCGCCGAACGCAGTCCACCAATCAAAGTCAATAGTGTAGTTTTACCAGAACCGGAAGGGCCAGTCAAAATCATTATTTCCCCCGCAGCAATGTCTAAGTTGATATCAAAAAGTATCTGTCTGCGGAGTTTTCCTTTCCCAAAATGATGATCGAGATGACGAATATGAATCACTGGTTCAATGTTGCTCAAATGTTGCATGTTGAGTAATTTAAAGTTCAAACATGAATTTGTGCTATTGTTCTGCTTTCCGCCTTAGCGTTAAAATAAATCGGCTGGATCGGCAGCTTGCAGTTTGCGAGTGGCGATCGCGCCAGAAATCACACACATTATTGCCGTGAGAATCAGGACCAACAGGGCTCGCGCAATGGGCATATAAAGAGGCAAATTCGATGCTTTGCCCACAACTCGGCAAAAATGCAAAGCAACCACGACACTGGGTACAAAACCCAAAATTGCCAGGATAATTGCTTCTTCAAAAATTATGCCCAGCAAGTAGAGATTTTGATAGCCGATGGCTTTAAAGGTGGCATACTCCCTAAGATGAGTATTGACATTATTGGAGAGAACTTGATAGACAATAATAACACCTACGAGGAAGCCCATAAAAACTCCAAAACTAAAAATGGAGCCACTAGCAGTTTCCACTTTCCAATAGTTTTCTTCAAAGGCAATAAATTCTTCGTGAGTCATCACGAAGATGTCATTTGGTAAATGAGCTTTTAAAGCTGTTGCTATCTGCTGAGGGTCATAGCCTGGCTCAAGTTGGATCAACCCCAAACTCACACTACCCGCTCCTCGCTCAGGAAAGAGACGCAAAAAGTTTTCATTGCTAGTGATTAGAGTAACATCAGCTTCAAAGGAAGCGCCTAAAGTAAATAGACCATTAACCGTAATTGTGCGTCGTCCTATTTCCGTAGTTACGCTTTTACCTTGTTCAATTTGGGCAATCACTTCTTGATAATCTCCCCTCGAATCTCGATCAAAGAGGAAAAAATCAGGCAACTTAAGTTGATCTAATTGTTGGTTAACTTCTGGTAATTCTAGAATAGTCTGTTCTGGATTCAAACCAATCACTTGAATCGATGTTTTACTTCTGGTTTGGGGATTTTTCCAGGTAGCGAGACTGCCATAGAGGGATTGCACCTTTTTTACACCTGATACATCCATGGCTTGATACAAACGCCGCCTCGGAAATGTAGATAAATTCTGCATGTTGCGGGGGAGCATCCCAGTTTTGCAAAAACATGAGAGAGGGGTCAATATTTGAGTATTAGGAGATGAGGTGATTTACCATGACCCCGGAAGACCAAAAACGGTTACAAGCATGCACTCAAGAGATTGCTGAAATTTTGTATCGCAATAGCGACAAAACAGAACTCCATAGTCTGGAAAAAATTGAGCACACTGTTCGCAAACAGATGCTAGAGCATGTGAGTCCCCAGGTGGCTTTTTTTTATCAACCATCAAACTGGACCTGCTAAAGGCCGTACTCGACGACTAAAAAGTTTAGTGGGAACTCTAAAACTTCGGCGAAGTCAGGTTGATCAGTTGGGAGTCAAGCCCTATGCTCGTCTCAGTGGGGCGTTAGAGAAGGCATGTCTACGGTTGAGCGCCAATGAATCATTTCAGGACAGCGAAGCCGATATTGCAGTCCTTACGGGGATCAGCATCGGCCATTCTACTCAGCAGCGCTTAGTGGGACGGCAGTCGTTTGAGGCGCCGAATGCCAAACAAGGGGTCAATGAGGTAAGCATTGATGGTGGTAAAGTCCGTCTACGGGATCTTAAAGAGAGTGATAGTCCTTGGCGGGATTACAAAGCAGTGCGATTGCAGGGAATCTATTACCACGCCTTCTTTAGGGACAACAACAGTCTGATCGATTATGTCAATTCTCAGTCGCTTCTCTCACTACTGGTCTGTTTGGGAGACGGTCATGATGGAATATGGAATCTCTTCCGCGAAATTGCTACACCTGAGCAACGTCTAGAAATTCTCGATTGGTATCACCTGAAAGAAAATCTCTATAAGGTGGGTGGTTCAATGAAACGCCTAAGAAAGGCGGAATCGCTATTATGGCAGGGACAAGTTGATGTCGCAAAAAGGCTGTTCGCCGATTGTAAACGTAAACAAGCCAGGAACTTTGAAACGTATCTGACGAAACATCGCAACCGGATTGTCAATTATGCCTACTACCAAGCCGAAGGACTCTGTTCAATTGGATCGGGGGCAGTGGAATCAGCAGTCAAGCAGATTGGACGACGTTTACAAATCTCAGGGGCTCGTTGGAACACAATTTCGGTCAATCCGATGTTAAATTTGCGATGTGCTTACCTCAATGGA
>JAKSDM010001118.1 GCA_022360135.1 Pseudanabaenales cyanobacterium
CAGCGCTAGAGGGTGATTCACATTGACTCGCAGAGATCCGTCAGTGAGACAGGCGCAAGGAATGTGCAACTCTTGCAGGCGGCGGTGAATGCGCCAGCGATCGGCTCGCGGGATCGCAATCGCCTGCCCAACCGAAACATCAGCATTAGAGGACTTTTTCATCGATTTGACTCCAAATAAACTTTGGTCATTGGTCATGGGTCATTGGTTATTGGTCAAGTGACCAATGGCCAATGACAAACAATAGATGGATTCTGACTTCAAACTCAAAGAGGGTTTTCCACTTTAAGCGCATACCCCTCTGTTCTACGTGTCCTGCTCTGAGTTAATATCCATTTTTAGGCTGTTTAATGCTTGTTCAAGATGTTCAATCCGCTCAATGAAGGTGCGAATTACAGTGGCTTCTGCATCTGGAATTCGACCGTGCTCTAAGGGGCAAGTTTGAGTGTTTGAGCGGCAAATATTGCGGCTAGGAACACCGACAGCCGTGCAATTCGCAGGCACATCGCGCAACACAATAGATCCGGCTCCAACACGGGCATAGTCGCCAACGTGTATATTGCCCAGAACTTTGGCTCCAGCTCCCACCACCACACGATCGCCTATAGTCGGATGGCGCTTACCCTTTTCTTTACCCGTGCCGCCCAAAGTCACGCCCTGGTAAATCAGCGTGTAGTCCCCGACGATAGCCGTTTCACCAATCACCACCCCCATCCCGTGATCGATCACCACACCTCTGCCAATCTGGGCGCCGGGATGAATCTCGATGCCTGTCAGAAATCTGGCAGTGTGAGAAATCAATCGAGGAAAAAGGGGAATGCCTACCTGATGCAGCCTGTGAGCCAGACGATGGCATACCAGGGCATGTAAGCCTGGATAGCAAAAGAGGACTTCTAGCCAGTTCCGAGCTGCCGGATCACGCTCAAAGATAATGTGCAAATCTTCCAGTAGTGGATTCTCTTGCAATTGCTCCCACAGCGGGCTGAGAAAACGCCAGCCTCGGAATGGATTCAGTCGGTCAGGCGGGGCTTTTGTTTTAGGTGAGGAATACTCAGCGGCGCCAGAGGTTAGGGAAGCAGCGGCGCTCTCCTCGGAGGAACACTGCGCTCTGACGTAACTCTCTGAAGGAGCTGGAAGTTGCTGTTCCGACCAAGCGTCCTGACAAATTGGGAATTGGTTAGTAGACCGTAGCATCGCTCTCTGAGGTTGCAGGCGAAATCATTTCTACTGCTTATACCAGCCACCTTGCCTGGCGATGTTGCAACAGTTGCAGATCGGAATTACTAGAAGTATTAACAAATGTACTCAGCCCCCCAACCCTCAAACATTAGGTATTTGAAAAAACCTTAGGGTAGGGGTGCGAGTCTTTTTGAGCAGGGGTACGAGTATTTACAGGACGGGGGACTTGTAATCCTGTACTCATCCTCAAGCCCTTTTACAAGCGCTCTATGGGTAAAAATGTATGGTTATTTTGGGGACGTTCCAGGTGTACTCAAATGAGTCTGTTTTACTGACTTGAGCTATCAGCCCAGAACTTATCTGAAGACGGGTGCGAAAGCTAATGAAATTCTAGATCGAATATCGAAAAAAGTCAGTATTTCATCAAAAAAAAAGAGAAAAAATGCTATCTTATATACAGAAATATTTTTTGTTGGTTATTAGGCGCAAATCATTCTCATCATCATAACTATCGAGAAAAGTCTGTATTGAACAAAAAAAAGAGAAAAAATGCTATCTTATATACAGAAATATTTTTTGCTGGTTATCAGGCGCAAATCACTCCCATGATTATCCGTGACGATTACCTTTTGAGTACTTGCTGATGTCCCTGCGCCAATTAGCAAAAAAACGCCTAAGCGCTTGTCCTGACTAGATTTGGCTTGAGTGCAGAAATGGCTGCACCCATTGCCATAAATACTCACACCCTGACCTAGAAATACTCGCACCCCTACCCTAAAAAAAAATTGGGACTCTATCAGATAAGCATTTGGGAAATTGAGTACACCTCTAATTATCTAATAAATTCTATCGGGGGCAGGTCCGGGATTTAGCTTTTGAACGGCTGATATAACTTTCCTAACGCCAAACACGAAACCCGTTTAACGAAGACCTCAGTTTAAATTCTGTTCTCTTCGTCGGGTTAAGTGGACGGAATCAAGCAAGTACACCGCCCTTAACGATCCAAGTCGTGGCTACTTACCCAAACACCAATATCCCCAACTGATTTGTGAATACAAGTCAAGGGTTATCTAGTCTGCGTAGGCAGGTTACGGATGTAGACACGACTTGATTTCTACAACGGAGAAGTGATTATCAATCTTCTACAGCGCGTTGTTTGACTTGCATATCCTCTCAGGCGTTAGTCAGTCGTTTTGAATTCTGGAATTTCTCCATGACACCACCACCACCTTCTGCATTGTTATCTGCACCTGCTGCGAAGACAACGCCAAAAGAAACTGCGACAACCCTAACGCCTGAAAAAGCAAAAAAGTCTAAAGGAAGTTGTGGTTGCAGCTCTAATAGCGCCACTACCCAAGAGTTAGATGCAAAAATGCGGGCGCGGATTGAAAAACATCCCTGCTATAGTGAGGAAGCCCATCACCACTATGCCCGCATGCACGTTGCTGTCGCCCCCGCCTGCAACATCCAGTGCAACTTCTGCAATCGTAAATATGACTGCGCTAACGAGAGTCGCCCCGGTGTTGTGAGTGAACTGCTAACCCCTGAAGAAGCAGCTCATAAGGTGTTGGTGGTGGCTGGCAAGATTCCTCAGATGACCGTCTTGGGAATTGCTGGTCCGGGTGATCCATTGGCCAATCCAGAGAAGACCTTCCGTACGTTTGAGCTAATTGCGGATAAAGCGCCCGACATCAAGCTTTGCCTGTCTACCAATGGGCTGATGTTGCCCGATTATGTGGATCGGATCAAGCAGCTTAATGTCGATCACGTCACCATCACTATTAATATGGTGGATCCCGAAATTGGGGCGAAGATTTATCCGTGGGTTCACTATCGGCGTAGACGCTACCGGGGCATTGAGGGGGTAAAAATTCTGCATGAGCGGCAAATGGAAGGACTCCAGGCGCTCAGAGAAGCCGACATCCTTTGTAAAGTGAACTCGGTGATGATTCCAGGGATTAACGATCAGCACCTCGTAGAGGTCGATCAGGTCATTCGCCAGCACGGTGCGTTTCTGCATAACATCATGCCGCTGATTTCAGCGCCAGAGCATGGCACCTACTTTGGTCTTACGGGTCAGCGGGGACCCACGCCCAAAGAACTGAAAGCGCTACAAGATAGCTGCTCCGGCAATATGAAGATGATGCGACACTGCCGTCAGTGTCGAGCGGATGCAGTAGGACTTCTGGGTGAAGATCGCTCTCAGGAGTTCACCAAAGAGAAGTTCATGCAAATGGAAACGGAGTATAACCTTGAAACTCGCCAAGAAGTTCATGCTGGGATTGCTCGGTTCAAAGCTGAACTTCAGGCCGCTAAGGCGAAGGTGAAGTCTAGCCAAAAAGTCGCCAACAGTCCTAAGGTTCTAGTCGCTGTCGCCACCAAGGGAGGCGGGCTGGTTAACCAGCACTTCGGTCATGCCAAAGAATACATGATTTACGAAGTGGATGCGAACGAAACCCGGTTTGTCGGTCATCGTAAGGTGGCGCACTATTGCCAGGGCGGCTATGGAGAGGAAGCCTCGCTGGAAGGCATTATCAACACCGTCGCCGATTGTAAGGCTGTACTGGCCTCTAAAGTTGGCCCCTGTCCCCAAAAAGAACTGCAGAAGGTGGGTCTACAGGTGGTTGAAGCCTACGATGTGATAGAGAAGGTGGCGCGGGAGTTCTACAACCAATACGTACAGCAGGTTGAAGCATGAGCTATGAAGACTGGGAGGCCATTGGTCAATAGTCACCGATCAATGG
>JAKSDM010001315.1 GCA_022360135.1 Pseudanabaenales cyanobacterium
TAGAAAAGCCTGACGCCCAGTGAGCCCCATCCTTCAATCAGAAACTGACAGAGTGTTTTATAGGCTTCAGTTCGATCTCCCGCCAACTTAGAGGTAATGATCGCATAGGTTAAATCTCCCTGATGTAGGACAGCTCGCCCGCCGGTAGGACGTCTTACGATATCAATGGCTCTCCCTTGCCAGGTTAATTGACGCCAATGATCGGGCCAATGGCGCTGATGATAGCCGAGCGAAATAGCCGGGGGCGACCATGTGTAAAATCGCAAAACGGAAGACTGCAAACCCCGCCGATGCTGATCTAATAACCAACAATCAACCGCCATTTGCACGGAGCCCGACGCCTCAATAGGGGGGATTAGACGCCAAATTGGCCAATTGGGATGATGATCGGACACAACCGGGTCAGCCGTTGCATTGTTCTCAATCAAGCGGCTCCATAGTCTGCCTTCAACAAATCATCTTTTTCATCTGCGATGGTCGCCACGATAGTCATAATGCGTGAGATTTCTGCTGCGCTAATCTCAGTCAACGTTCGACAAGAGAAAACCACCACCTCATTATTCAGTATGGCGAAGCAAGCTTCGAGCATTTCCCCACAATTCATTTCCAGTAGATGACGCATCAATTTAGGCTCATTTTTGGCTGGCAACTTTAACACGGCAGCCCACACAGTTAGGGTATCTGTCTCCTCAGTGCCGGTTAACTGGACAAAAACCTCAACGCTGCCATACTGAAATTTCCACAGATATCCACTATCGGCTTGGCTGACCATCGCACTTTGGTCTTGCTCCAGGCTGGAGATAACCGTCTCAATCATTTCCACATAATTGGCGGCGATCGCCCCTTCTTCGTTTTCGGCGCTGAAGGTGGAGATTGTCTCAACGCCAAGCGGGTTGCTCGTCATAATCGGCGCTATTTCCTTGTTGCTACACCAACTTTATCTTGACTCGAATGTCACTGAATTAGGGCTAGTGGGCAATGCCCACCCTAGGGCATTTGAAGATTTTAGGCTTTCGACTTTCGTCTGAAACTGATTTCAGCGCCATCCATCTTTACTCTCTCTTACCCGATACTTTAAACTCTAATCCCTGCTTGTCAAAATGTCCCTAAACCATTGCTCAAACCGATCCCCCAATGCTGTCAACGAGTATTCCGCCTCGGCTTGCTGGCGGCAAGCGCGACGGCTGAGTTGATCAATCCGAGCGATCGCAGCCACCAATCCTTCCACGCTGTCTGGCTCCACTAACCAACCCGTCTTACCCTCCCGCACGATTCCCGCAGGTCCCCCCCGACGGTAGGTAATCACAGGTACACCGCAGGCTAGCGCTTCGATAGCAACATTACCAAACGCCTCAATCCATCGAGGCGTCATCAGCAGGGCTCGGCATTGGCGTACGATTTGTTGAAGCTCGACTGTGGAGAGGAATCCAAGATACTCAATTGGCGCATCCGGATAATCCTTACAGATTTGTCGCCAATAATCTTTATCCTCAAGCTTTCCCAAGATCTTAAGAGGCGTCTGGCTACGTTGAGCAGCGGCGACCGCATCCTCTAATCCCTTCTCCGGAGAAATTCGCCCCAACCAGACTAGCCAAGGACCTGAGCGATCACAAAATTGGTAAAGAGAGAGATCCACTGCGCTGCCCAGACAGCGACAGTACTCAGCAAAAGGAAACGTCTCAGCCTGAGTCCGAGTGTAAACCCCAATAGTGCCTGGAAACTGAAGGGCGACTTGATGGATAACTTGATCCATCGCGGTGGTTAGAGACCCCATGCTGATAAAGTGAGCGATTGATCGAGAGAAAAAGGGCGTCAAATAAAAAGGCAACCAATCATAGGCAAAATTGACCAGCAAATCATAGTCTTGCTGAATTCGACCAGCATAGTTCCACATACCAGCCAGAGCGGAATTACCCGGCATAATAATCGGGCTTGCCCGACCTTGAGTATGAGCGGTTGGCTGCAGCTCGCCGGGAATAGTGACTAAGGAGGCATTGCTGGCAGCTGAGTTTTCAGGGGCGACTACCTGCAAGGTATGACCTCGCCGTTGTAGCTCCTGGATAAGATTAGTCAGGGTTAGCTCAACCCCTCCCCCTAAACCCGATCCTAAAGGACCGACCGGCGTAGAGAGAAATAGCAACTTGAGTTCAGTCTGAATACGTGAATGATCGATTGTGGAAGACATCAACTACACAGCCGTTAAGGAACCTGGGTATCATTCCGACTAGCCTGCTCCATTGTAATAATGGACAAAAGCTCACCATTCAGACGAGCGCTGGATCTCTTCCGGTAAAAAATCAGTCATGTCAGACACGTCCGCCAAATTGCCTGACTTAGCTGAATCCCTCAAAGAGAGTATCGTTTCAGCTTCAGGTATACTGCGAATCCGATTAAGTTGATCCAAAGCCCAATAAGCCGTCTCTCGCACCTCTGGATCAGGATCTTCCGTCACATGAGTGATCATCTGACTGACTTGGATCGCCATGTCATAAATGCGGGTCAGATCGCGGATAGCATTTTTGCGCACCTCAGGGTTAGGATCCTGGAGCGAGATCGCAAGCGCCCGATTCATTGGCTTCAAAACCCGAATGCCAATTTCTGAGAGGGCTGCCAAAATCAAGCTTCGCTCTTTTGAATCGGCGTCAATAATCAGGTCAACCAAGGGTTGAACAGCATTAGAATCACCTCGCTGTCCCAATTCCCAAACCGCTTTGTGTCGTTTCGCCGGATCAGGGCTTCGCAGTTCTCCAACTAATTCATCAATAATGTTGACTCGAGCCAATCGAGTTGTGTTTTCAACCGCCATTGAATGGGCAGAGGTTATTCCTTGAGCAATGTCCGACGGGGTTGAAGCCAATCCGTTACGACGGCCAAAATTGCTAGCAACATTAGAGTTAGGCAGCTGAGCCTGATCTTCAGAAGTTTTGGAATCGAAGGCTGATAACCCTGTCGACCTCTCGCTATCGTAGTAGTCAAGCCCCAATGACTTGTTGGCTGAACGCTTAGCGAAAAACAGCCCAGTCCCAAAGCTGAGTAATCCAATTCCGACCAAGAGGAACCAAAGCAGCCAGCCTGAACTCTCTTGAGGGGATGTTTCAAGTTCCTGGGATGGAGCTGAGGAAAGCGCTGGCTGAGTAGGCGAGGGTTCTCCGTTACCTGGGAGTGATGAGATCGGCGCATCAACTGTCGGATCCTCGGCAGGGGGAGCAGGCGCAGTTGGCTGAAGAGCTTCCGGTTCAAGAGTGGCGGTTGAATCAGACGCACCTTCACCCGGAGCAGACGATTGCTCCAAAGTAGAGCTTGCGGATCCGCTGCTTGGCAATAATTGGGAAATCTCTATTCGCTGCCAGGTGGCGGGATCAACGAAACCAGTTTCGGCAAAACCGACATCCCGCTGAAACTGAGACACCGCCAGCTCAGTTTCAGGTCCATAATTCCCATCAATGTTGGCGGTATAATACCCTAGATTATGCAATCGACGTTGCAGGTCTTTAACCGCATCGCCTCGACTGCCAGGACCCAACATTCCTGCTGTAGACGTCGCCGAAGGGGAATAAGGTTCAAGTGCTTGAGCCGCCAAAAAATTCCCCAATCCCAACGTGAGAGGAGATTGGAGGGAAGTGAGAGAAAGCGTCCTAGAGAGTAATGACTCAGTTGTAGCAGATTGCGAAGATGAAAAATCAGCTTTAGCGCCCTCTGGCGTCAGGCCTAAAGCAGTAAGACAAGCCAGTGCTAGCAGAGTATACCGATGGAACATCACGCTATTATCTATCTTCCGTCTCCCCTGCATCCAAACCAAAATATGATATCGTAGCACCACAGTGACGATACTTAATCTAATCGCCAATAATCCAAGCAGTCAAAGACGGGAACCATCAACCAGTTGAGGATCTTCTGATATTCCAGATCGCAAGCAATCAAGCTCTACAGAATGTCCCGACTAATCAACCATCTTTTACTAACTTTACCCACTGTAACCCACCCAAAAGACACCTGCCTTTATGTAGGAATGTTGCGTTCAGTTGATATCCTAACCCATGGTTAAAATTCTTTTCTATCGGTCTTCAGAATAGGGGTTAGATGCTGAAATTATTTCTGTATTAAATTTTACCTAATTTACTTGATTTTGAGATTGTCATTGAGGCGCATTGTTGAATCAAGTTTAGCTAATCCATAGGGGGTGAAACGCCTTCTGGATCCCAATCATCCCCTCAATTCGTTTAGGTCGAAGGGGCTTTAAGGGCTCCTCTCCACCACTCGAAACTCCTTAATCTGTAGGCGCCATAGTTGTTTAAAGCGTGGAATTATCCCTGGGTTGCAATCAGATTTATGAGTGCTCAGCAAGCCTCAATTCGCCATTGGTCATTTAGCAGACGGGGAATTTCTGCGCAAATCACCTGAGCAAAGTGATTGAGCCTCTCAATATTTCTTAAAAAATCATTTCAAATCCTGACACTAGAGTCACTATCTGATCCCTTAGCGGGTTTTTTCTCAGCGCCTTTAGAAGGCTGAGCCGTCTTGAGCCAAGAGCTAAGCATTTCCCGCTGATTAATCAGATAGATACTGATTAGCGTCAAACAAACGCCTACCCATTGAAGGGAACTGAGGGTTTCCGCTAAAAACAAATTGCCAAATGCAATTGCAAAGACAGGCGTTAGGAAGGTCAATGCGCTGAGGCTGGTCAAATTACCTTTCGAAGCTAAATAGAAGAAAACGCCGTAGGCGATCGCACTGCCAAAGAGGGTTGAGTAAGCAATCGCCAGCCAACCCGATCCAGTTAAATGTTCCCACTGGTCAGTTTCTCCATAGGCAGAGAGGGCAAACAAAGGCAGGCCGCCGAGCGCCATATGCCAGCCAGTCGCCATGATCGGATCGGCGTAGCGGCAAACAAATCGAATCATCACGGTGCCAATGGCCATTGAGAGGGCCGCTAATAGCATTAGCCATTCGCCTTGTTGCCAGAGAGCCTGAAGGGTCTCCACACCGATTTGCCAACCATGCCTCCAAAGGTTCCCCTGAATCAAGCCGTAAACCCATTCATCAGGCAGGCCGAGTAAACTAATGCCAACGATGCCAAAAGCCAAACCGATCCACCCTATAGGACCGACTAATTCACCAAAGAGAAACCGGGCCATAACTGCGACAGCTAGAGGTTGAGAGTCAATCATGACCGAGCCCAAACCCGCATTTGTTCTGATCAGTCCCTCGGCCAGAAACCCCTGGAATAAGGCGCCATCGACGAGGGCGAATAAAATAATCCACAGCCAGGCTCGCCAGCTTTTGGGCTGCGATCGGCCCATCCAAATAGCGACAGCCAAAACTAAAATCCCAGCCGGAACTAAGCGCATTCCCGCCATAAAAAGAGGGGTTGTATCAGAAATCACTCCTTTCATGGCGACCATTGCTGTCCCCCACAGAAAAAAAGGTGAGATCAGCAATATTGGCGTTAGGGATGGTTTTGACTGAGCTATGTTAGATTCCATAGAGTAATGCGTAGAATGCTGAGATTCCGGGAGTTGTCTATTAGTCTTAAAGTAATGTTAAGACAATATGCGGTTGATAGTGTTTTTACTCATTACTGATGTCAGGCGCTGAAATTAGCAACTGTTGAGTAACAGGTCTTAATTAGCGCCTATTGAATTGAATTGATAGGTAAGCATTGATCACCCTAAAGATTAGGTTATGATTTGGCCCTTTAAACCTCGATTCCGCAAACAAATTGCTCGTATTGAAATTGCTGGCGTCATCGCGGGTTCAACTCGCAAACGGGTTCTAGACGCCCTCAAAGAAGTAGAGGAAAAGAAATTCCCCGCTCTGCTTCTACGCATTGATAGTCCTGGAGGAACTGTGGGAGATTCCCAGGAAATTTATAACGCCCTGATTAGGCTGCGAGAAAAAGTCAAGATCGTCGCTAGTTTTGGCAACATCTCGGCCTCCGGAGGGGTTTATGTGGGGATGGGAGCCGAGCATATTGTGTCTAACCCAGGCACCATTACCGGCAGTATCGGCGTCATCCTGCGGGGAAATAACTTAGAACGACTGCTGGATAAAATCGGGGTTTCCTTTAAGGTGATCAAGTCTGGACCCTATAAGGATATTCTGGCCTTTGATCGAGAGCTCACAGATCCTGAAAAAAATATTTTGCAAGAGTTAATTGACGTCAGTTATCAGCAGTTTGTCCAGACCGTTGCTGAAGCGCGCAAGCTTACATTAGAGGCGGTCAAGAGTTTTGCTGATGGTCGTATCTTTACGGGGCAACAAGCCCTAGAACTCGGGGTTGTAGATCGATTGGGCGGCGAAGATGAAGCGCGTCGTTGGGCGGCGGAATTGGCCGGACTCGATCCAGATAAAGCCCATTGCTACACCCTGGAGGAGCGTAAACCTTTGTGGAATCGTCTGTTATCGGGGGGACAGCTGGACAACCGGAATGCGATCGCCCACTTACCCCTCTCAGCATCGCAATTATCGTCCGTACTCTCCTGGGCAGAGTTTGAATTATCTACGGAGGGTTTGCCCCTCTGGCTGTATCGACCCTGAATTTAGTCTGAACGCCGCCTGATACGATGGAAACCTGAATCTAACTAATAATATGCTGGGTTTGGAATATAACTTGTATCAAAAACGATCTGGCTAGATATGGAGAATATTGGTGTAGACTGGCAAGTTTGGGCGATTCGCGGCGCAACGACTGTCTCAGAAAATACGGTAGAGGCCATTGGTGATGCAGTGAATGAGCTACTCGATGAATTAGAGAAACGAAATCAACTTAATCCCAAGGATATTATTAGTGCAACTTTCTCTGTCACCCGTGATCTAGACGCCATATTTCCAGCTGCGATCGCCCGCCAGCGTTCCCATTGGGAAAATGTCCCCCTTCTAGACGTACAGCAAATGCATGTAAAAGGCAGTCTCTCCAGATGCATTCGCTTCCTGATCCATGCCTATTTTCCGGTTCTCCACACTCAAGTCCATCATCCATATTTACGCGAAGCAAAGGGTCTAAGGCCTGACTGGGGTATGGCTTCGGCAACGCTGATATCTAATCGAGATTGAAGAAATCCCCAGTAGCGTCGGGATCAATGAACCCTTATCAATGAAAACAGATTCACGTTGATTAAGGGATTACTTGTCATCGTTCACTGGTCACTCAACCTTCATTATCACCTGCTTCCTGCTGCTCAGGTAAAGGCTGAGACGGCTGCTCATGATGAAGCCGGATACCTAGAAAAATATCGTAAACAAACCCGATAAAATCCTTACGCTTTTGCAGCAAACCCATAACTTGATCGCAGTTCTTGGCGTCCAGCAAAGGTTTCATGACTTCATAGGCAGGTTTGTACTTATACCAGGGAATCGAAGGCCAGAGATGATGCACCAAATGATAGTTCTGACCCATGATCAATAAATTCAGAATGGGGCTGGGATATACCCTGGCATTTTTCCAGCGATCTCGTTGCTCGAATGGTCGATGGGGCAAATAGTCAAAGAAAAGGCCCAAGGCCCAGCCAACGACTAAAGCAGGAGCAAACCAATAATTGAAAAGAAAATCCATGAAGCCGTAACGACAGGCCACAAAAATCAAAGCGCCAAATGCTAAGCGGGATAAAAACCATTCCAGCAACTCAAACTTTCGCCAGAGCCGACGCTGAAAAAAATAAACCTCATGGTAAAAGAAACGCGCCGCGATGCCCCAGAGTGGACCACTGGTTGAGACAAAGTGGTCTGGGTCATTCTCTGGATCATTCACATGAGCATGATGTTGGAGGTGGACTCGAGTAAACACTGGAAATGTGAACCCCAACATGAGCGCGCTGCCATGCCCCAAACAGGCATTCATAATACGGTTTCGGTGGGCTGAGTTGTGAGAGGCGTCATGGATGACCGTACCGACCAAATGAAGCGCCAGCGTATTAACCAAAAAGCACCCCCAACCTGGCCAGCTCCAGTGAAAATGCCCCAAAATAGTCATGACAACCAACCATAATGCGCCCAAAAACATCATTAAATCTGGGCTTAGCCCACCCTCTGTTTTTGTCAGCTCTGAGGGGGGCACCGTTCGCACTCTAGTCAGAGGCTCTGCTGCCGCCGACGCCATTGATTCACTCCTTCCTAATCGTTTCCGGTAGTATACGTTACCGGAGAAGAATAATAAAGTTTTGTGACATTAACTCATCTAATTGCTTTTGCCTCAATAGATAGTTTTTTGTCTATCCCTGAACTAAACCGGATTGCATAGGTCAAATCCTTTAGCTGGGTTTGCATCCGATGATCAAGTCCACTAAACGTGATACTATCCCTCTTGCTTCTGGCAAATCCGAAAATCTATGCAATTTCGACAAACCCCCCGCCGTACAAAGATTGTGGCTACCATTGGCCCAGCCACCCAAAATCCGCAGGTCTTAAAGGCCCTAATTGAGGCGGGGGCGACGACACTGCGCCTAAATTTCTCCCATGGAGCCCACGAAGATCATCAGCGCAGCATTCGACTCATTCGTCAGATTTCCTTTGAGCTGAATCAGCCCGTTGGGATTTTGCAGGATTTACAAGGACCGAAGATTCGTCTTGGGCGGTTTGAGAATGGCTCGATTCAGCTCAAAAAAGGAGACCCTTTTACCCTAACCAGCCATCTTTTACCTGGCAATCAGCAGATCAGTTCTGTCACTTATGACCTGCTAGCGGAAGAAGTTCCGGTAGGGTCCACCATTCTTTTGGATGATGGCCGAGTTGAAATGCAGGTTGAGTCGGTTGATCGCGCCGCTAAAGAACTTCATTGCCGAGTTGTGGTTGAGGGCGCGCTTTCAAATAGCAAAGGGGTAAATTTTCCTGGGGTCTACCTGTCCATTAAAGCGATGACCGAAAAAGATCGTCGAGATCTATTGTTTGGCTTAAATCAGGGGGTCGATTGGGTCGCCCTCAGCTTTGTCCGAAATCCTCAGGATGTGTTGGAGATCAAAGAGTTAATTTCCAATGCTGGAAAACAGGTCCCTGTCATTGTCAAAATTGAAAAGCATGAAGCGATTGAACAAATGGAAGCCATTCTTTCCCTATCAGATGGGGTGATGGTAGCTCGGGGTGATTTGGGGGTTGAACTGCCTGCAGAGGAAGTGCCTATTTTACAGAAACGGCTGATAAAAATCGCCAATCGTTTGGGAATACCGATTATAACCGCCACCCAAATGCTGGACAGTATGGCTCAAAGTCCTCGTCCTACCCGTGCAGAGGTCTCTGATGTGGCTAATGCCATTCTGGATGGAACGGATGCTGTCATGCTTTCTAACGAAACGGCCGTCGGCAAGTATCCGGTTGAAGCTGTGGCTACCATGGCTCGGATCGCGATTCGGATTGAACAGGACCATCTAGGCCAGTATATGGACGAAATGGGTGGAGGTTGCTCGATACCTAACGCCATTAGTCAAGCGGTGAGTCGAATTGCCTCCCAGCTCTACTCAGCTGCGATCATGACCTTGACTAAAACCGGCGCTACTGCCCGCAATGTTTCAAAATTTCGTCCCCAAACCCCGATTCTGGCTGTCACTCCCCATGTCGCTGTTGCCCGCCAATTGCAGCTAGTATGGGGTGTCAGACCCCTGCTGGTCTTAGATCTCCCTTCTACCGGACAGACTTTCCAGGCGGCTATGAATGTCGCTCAGGAAAAAGGATTTCTGAAAGAAGGAGACCTGGTAGTGATGACAGCAGGCGCCCTTCAGGGGGTCCCGGGTTCAACTGACCTGATTAAGGTTGAACTGGTTACGGCATTACTCGGGCGGGGTGTGGGTGTCGGAGAAGGAATGATTAGCAGCAGGGCTAGGGTTGCCCACAGCGGATTAGAGATTAGTGACTTCAACCCAGGAGAAATTCTGGTCACTTCTCGCACTAGTGCAGACTTTATCGACGCCATTCGTCGGGCCGGCGGAATTATCACCGAAGACGACAGCTTGACGGGTCATGCAGCGGTAATTGGCCTGCGTCTGAGGATTCCAGTCATTGTGGGAGTCAAGAACGCAACTGAGATTATCCGAGATGGCACCATTCTGACTTTAGACACCCGCCGAGGTCTGGTATATTCCGGAGCCTTGGGAGCTGGGCAGACGGATATTGCGTTGGCAGTTTAGGAGTCAGGACAGATGGGTAGATGGAATGTTGCTTATCCAATCATCCCATCATCCACTCCCCAGTTTTTCGTTTTTCACTCTTTTCCTTCTTCCCCTAATGCACCCCTAAAGGAGTCGATCCCCGATAGATCCGTTCGGCTTGCTGGCGTGATAGCCGTGTCGCTCCAGGTAGGTGACTTTGGGGAGTGACAAAAGCAGTTTGCAGATTGGGTTCAGGTGAGATCTTGCTGAAGGGAGGGGCAAAAGCATGCTTTTCTGCATCATAAGCCAGCACTTCACCGGTTTCGATGGTGTAGATCCAGGCGTGGATTGAGAGGTCGCCTCGATAGAGTTTGGAGTGAATGACGGGGTAAGTGCGTAAATTCTCAATCTGGGTGAGAACATTTTCGGCTACGAGTACATCGAGCAGATCCTCTTTGTCGAGGTGACCATAATTTTCTTTAACCAGTCTCCGTGTGGCTTCGGTGTGCTTCAGCCAGTCGTACACTAGGGGCATTTCCTCGCTCAACTTACCTAATTGCAATAGGCCCTTCATAGCGCCACAGTTAGAGTGGCCACAGATGATAATTTGTTTGATATCAAGGGCGTGAATCGCATACTCGACTGTCGCCCCTTCGCCCCCATTAGTAGCTTCGTAGGGAGGAATGATATTGCCAGCATTGCGAATGACGAATAGTTCTCCCACATCTGCCTGCGTAATCAGGTTTGGATCAACCCTGGAATCGGAGCAAGTGATGAACAGGACTCTCGGATGTTGCCCATGAGCAAGTTCTCTGAATAGATTTTGATGACTGGGGTAATAATCGGTTTGGAACTCACGCAGCCCCCTAATTAATTCTTTCATGACCAATGACCAATAAATTCTTGCCCAGACAGAACGTTCTCGCTTAAGTCGATACCTATTTAATGCTTTATTCTTTATGACATACAAAGACTGTTCCAAACCCTTAGGTTTGCTTATCAAAGCAATTGATTCAGCTTCTTAAATGAAAAGTTCACTTTCTTAACAAAATTCTTTGA
>JAKSDM010001737.1 GCA_022360135.1 Pseudanabaenales cyanobacterium
CGGGTTTAGAAAAAGCAAGAATACCCGCGACCATTGCTAAGCAAGAATTACAGGGTATTCAGCTGGATTAAAAAGGATGGCTCAGGACAGATTTGAACTGTCGACCTTGGGCTTATGAGTCCCCTGCTCTAACCACTGAGCTACTGAGCCAAATAGGCCACGCCTTTGATAAACCGATTAGAGGTATTGAATCAACATCTCAGCGGAGTATTGAAATCCCAAAACCGCTTAATAAATTTAACACATAACGATTACAAACCACAGGCGCTTGACCTGAGTGAGGATCAACTTTTTCTGTTAGGTAGAGAATAAGAGGTCAGAGAAAATTCATTTTCCCTTTTTTCCTTCTGCTTATGCCTAATCCCAGCCGATCTATCAAAACTCAGAGGATGTCTGAAAAGGGTGAACTACTACAAGGCAATGAGGGTTTCAGCACTCAACACTCAACCAGTTAATAAGGGTTTCAGCCTTTGGTTTCGACTTCTCAGACATCCTCTCAACCGAGAATCGTTGTAAGGCTGGGATATGAGACAGGGATACTCAATAAAATTGAGATGCTCCACAAAGCTGAAACATCTCAACAATTTAACAGACTCAATCGCCACTCGCTTAACGATTAGGTAGATAAGCAATAGGATTGACAGTGCCTTGGCCAGGAAGATGGACCTCAAAGTGAAGGTGAGGCCCCGTACTGTAACCCGTACTCCCCATCTCAGCAATTTGCTGACCCTGAGAAATCTGCTGACCCGGTCGAACTAGCAGACGGCTATTATGGGCGTAGCGTGTCATACTTCCGTCAGCGTGACGAATATCTACCAGATTGCCATAACCACCTGAGTTCCAGCCAGCGGATTCAACTACACCCGAAGCTGCAGCAACAACGGGAGTACCGATTGGCCCAGCAATATCAACACCTCGATGCATTCGTCCCCAACGCCAACCATAGCCTGAGGTTATGATCCCTGTAGTAGGCCAAGTATAACCATTGAAATAATTTGGGGCATTTGGTAGGTATTGATCGCGGTCGGGTAGAACAGGCATATCAGGAGAGACTACCCGTTGTACCGATGATGGATTGAGCGGAGCATAAGTCTCAGATCCGAGTGGAGCAGCCGCCATCAATTGGGGATCGCGTAATTCCAAAGAATTTCCAACCGAATTTACGGCTACAGCTTGTGCAGGCGCAAGCCCACCACGAGAACTGAACTCAGGATTAACAGGAACAGCTTCAGGGATGGAAGAAGAAGCTGAAACAATTTCTTCACTCAATTCAGCCTGGGTTTGCGGCAAAGCAGCTGCAACATCCTCCTCAGTGTCTACTTGAGAGGACGGCAAAACTTGCATTGAGCGAATCTCATCCAAAAGATTCGCTACATAGGGATCCAGCTGTGACTCTCTGCTAGAAGCAACCCCTTCCGTCAGTCCAGCCGCATCCGCTAAATCGGTGAGTGGAGAAATGATAGAGGCTTCCTCATCAGCTTGATCTATTTGGGAGTCTTGAGGAAGAAACGTCACCACAGGATCTGTACTGGATGGACTCACCGGACTCATCTGCTGTAACAGTTTTGAGGCGTCGCCCCCCCTATCTATAACAGTTTCCTGAAGCCTGGCAAGATGACCACTAGGACTTATCCACTCGGAGGGAGACTCGAAAACAGAGGAACCTACGGAAGCAACTAAGATAGGCTCCGCCAATTCTGGTCGAGGACCTAAGTATTCTGTTGAAGATGAGTCTGGAATAGTAAGCGCGTCGCCTGCAACGATGAAGTTCGGATCCTTGATCCCGTTCGCCTCAGCTAAAATTCCCACAGAAATCCCGTGAACACTTGCAATGTTAGCGAGTGTATCTCCTTGCCTAATTTGATAATTCTTCTCAGAAGGTACCTGAAAAGAAAACTTAGGAGATTGGGAAGCTGAAGCACGCAAACTATCGAGTCTAGAAGTCGAACTCAAAGACGCTTGGAAAGTTTCTCCAGCAGTGGCTTCAACCGGATCAGATTGGAGAACGCCATTGGGAGCCGCTGCTTCTAACTGATTTGAGCTTACCAAGAACGGTTCTGAATCGACTTGATTAGCAGAAGAGTCAGACAGATCCTTCGTCAGGAGTTGACCCTGAGCAGCGACATCCTCCCGCAAAGAAGACTTAGCTAAGTTCTTAGCCAAATCAAGAGATGCGGTTGTCAAGCCAATAGACCAACGTAACCATACCTTATCCGCTACAGTGTCAGACTGCGGATATTCTTTAAGTTCAGGTGTTGGCTCTTCAGCAACAAAATCATCTGAGCTAGGTTTGTAGCTGGCCTGAGTCTCTTCAAACTCAAAGTCCCCAGATTGGATCCGGAAGTTAAGACCAATCTGGTTCGGGATGGCGCTAACCAGAGATGGTTCAGAAGCCAACAGGGAGAGTTCTGAATCAATTTCGTCCGGCGCTTGAGACAAGGCGCCGGATGCAGTGACTGGCTGAGCGGGAAGAGACAAATTATTGGCAGTTTCAGCAACCGAGCCATCAGAGGCTGCAGACGTCGCCCAAGACGAATTATCTGAATCAGTCGGCACCCTTAGCACTTGGCCAACTTGCAGAATGGTATCCGATTGCATACCATTTGCAGCTTTGATGTCTTGAATATCAACCCGATGGATCGACGCAATTTGCCAAAGGGTTTGACCTGCTTCAACCGTATGATAAGCAGTTAACTGCGGAGAGGGTTGAGCCATTTCTGGGACAGCATCCGACACAGGCGAGGACGCCCTATGCAGTCCTAAAGGAACAGTCGCCAGAGCTAAGTTTGGGGATGGCGGTTCAGCCGCCGCCGCGTCATCATGACCAGGCAACAGAGCGCCAGAAGCTCCCATTGAGAGAGCCAAACCAAGCATGGCAGCAGAGGTTCTGACTCTGCGTTTGCCTCCTGAAAACCCTTGCTTTTCCGGCTCTTCTGACTCGTCTGATAAACCAGCTGCGAGTGGAAGGCAGGAAAAAGAATTAGGTTCTTGCGGAAATGCTCGTTTCAAGGAAAACCTCCTAATAACCAGCGTTTAACCGTTTCAAAATCACTCATCTTTCGAGAATCCGGATGCACCATCGTGTTCATCACTGATGACGCCAAGCAATCCATAAGCAAGTGCAAACTACCACAGCAATTTTAAGTGGATAAATTTACCACTTGCCAATCTAACTTAGGCAAGTTTACACGACTTAATGAAAAATTCAATGCCCTTCTTTCTAAAATATTGCGGCAGCACCCTGGAAATCAAATCGCACAGCACTCTGTTTTTGTTTTTGGATATTGTGGTAGAACCTTAGAAATCAATATCGCCTACTCCTCTCGCTTTCCTCAATGGTTTGGCCTGCCTAAAATCGCATTCTAGTAGAGCAAAAGCCTGACCATACAAGCAATCTGAGGTTTTCAAGCAGTTCCTTTCTAAGGGTTTAAAAATACACCTTGATATCACTCGGCATAGTATTCCCATTTCGAAACGATCTGGCTCAAAGTATAGGAAAAACTTAGATTCGTACACTCAATTGGATGCTCAGAATCAAGTTTGTCAAGGAAATCAGTTTTCTAAAAAACTTGAATTTGGCCGAGTGTCGTATAGAAATTACTTATCAAAGAGATTCTTGTTTGGTAGTGTGGACAACTAAATTATTCAATAATATATACCAGAGATCAGAAACATTCAGAATTTTCATTAGAACTTGAATGTCTAAATCGCCTGGACAGTAATAAAACTAAGCAGCGATAAGATAACTCATCTGAATTTATGGAGTTCAACAGATTATATGGAGTTCAATATATATAGATATATATGTATGGAGTGTTTGGTAATTGTTGGCGCAGAGTTACATCCGCCCTAGAGAGAATGCCTAGAGGGAGGGTTTTGATTGTGACTAATTTCTCAATAAATTCGTTCCACTTCTGATGCAGAACTTTCTATTTTTGATGCAATCTTTAGAATATAGAGATGCTTTTTGCAGATTTATTTATCTCAAACAACTCATCTGGCGCAAGGCTTCAAACAGCCCTACCGCTACACTGACAGATAGGTTAAGACTGCGAACGCTGGGTTGAGCCATGGGAATATAAACTACTTCATTGCAATCTGCTAGGACATTTGAAGGAAGGCCAGTCGCTTCACAACCAAATAGCAGCCAATCATCAGCTTGAAAATTAAATTCTATATAACTACACTGCCCTGAAGTGCTGAAGCCAATCCAACGGCCCCCTCGATCGGCATGATGAATCTTATAGTCGGCGAATGATTCGTGGACAAGTAGATCAACGTAGGGCCAATAGTCCAAGCCTGCTCGCTTGAGATAGCGATCGCTTAATTCAAAGCCCAAGGGTTTGACTAAATGAAGTTCCGTACCTGTCGCCGCACAGGTGCGGGCAATACTGCCGGTATTAGGTGGAATTTGCGGGTTTATCAGAACAACCCTGGGCATAAGATTTGATGAATTTTGCTAACAAATCTGAGGCGTGACGCCATACCAGATCCTGAAGAGAGGGCGGAAGCTATAGATCTTTTTAATAGCTTATGGCGTCAATTAACCGACGGCAATTCTCCATTGGGGAGAACCTGAGTGAAGACAGGGTGTCGGGTGTGGAGTTTAGTGAAAGTCAGTTAAGCCACTAGGGGTTCACATAAGTCGTCTTCCAGCGATTGCTCCAGGAGGGCCACCTTCTGGATCGCCTGAGTGATGATCCGCTGACTGTCATAGCCTTGGCGATAGAGTTTGAGCCAATGTTGAGCTTCATTACCCGCCCGCAAAATTTTTTTCAGTGGGGCCAGGAAGCAGCCGAAGCCATGTTTTTTGGCGATCGGCCAAACCGCTTCGTATAGGGCGGCGATCCAATTGCGGGCGACTATTTTACGACCGTCTCGCCAATGGCGCAGCTCTGCTTCCAGGCTATCACGAGCTGCAGACATTTCATTCGTATCTGTCAGTTCGAGCAAATCTTGGGACCGACTTTGAGTCGGAAGCAAACTGGTCTCAAGCGGATCCAGGCTAGGATGTTGTTTGAGTTGAAGCAATCGAGCCTCTAAAAAGGCCGTCACGGCTAGCAGCGCCACCGGATCGACGACCAGGTCACAAATTCTGAGTTCTAAACGGTTGAGATTATAGGGGCGGCGATCGCCGTTAGGTCGAACGGATGACCAAAGGTGTCGGACG
>JAKSDM010000334.1 GCA_022360135.1 Pseudanabaenales cyanobacterium
CAATCTCAATCTATCGGCAATTTCACTGTCTTTAACCAAAAATCGTGAATCCGCTGAGCAATCAATTCATACTCTTCAAGGGTTATCGGTTTAGTGATATAGGCGTTGGCGTGCAGTTGATAGCTTTTGGCAATATCAACGAAGGTGGAGGAGCTGGAGAGCACGATGGCTGGGATGCCTTGCCATCGGGGATTGCCTTTGATTTCATATAGCACTTCGTGGCCCGATTTACGCGGCAGATTGAGATCGAGCAGAATCAGTTGGGGTAGACCTACCTCGTCATTGAGCCCAATCTGTCCTAAAAAGTCAATCGCCTCGACCCCATCCTGAACAACTTGAATGTGTCCAGAGCAACCGACGCCTTCAAAAGCAGCCATCATAATGGCTGCATCCGTAGGTGAATCCTCTACCAGGAGAATACTAGATTTCATTTTTTAGTCGTTCAGCCTTTTAACTTGGGTCTTGAATTCTAACTTTTTTTGAATACAGCTTAAGCTTCTGGCGCAGGTGAGGGCGTCTTCGCTGAAGTCGTAATTGGTGGGGATGGTGAAATAAAAGGTTGATCCGTTTTCTAGATCTGAGTCTACCCAGATGCGACCTTGATGTCGCTCCACAATTTTTTTGCAGATGGCCAGACCGATGCCATAGCCTTCCCGCTCTTGTCGGGTGTGCAATCGTTGAAACAGGGCGAACATTCTGGCTTGCTGATCTTTGGGGACGCCGACACCGTTGTCTTGAATGCTAAAGACCCAGTGATTCGGTTGACGCTCAGCGGTGATGTGAATGCGGGGCGGCTCGGCCCCACGAAACTTAATGGCGTTGCCAATCAGGTTCTGAAATAGTTGAACAATTTGGTTTTTATCTATCTTGAGCATCGGCAGGGCGTCGTGGGTCACCGTCGCTTGGGAATCGGCAATCGCGGCGCCTAAGTTTTTTAGGGCCACTGCGAGAACTTGTTCAAGCGCTATGGTTTCAAAGGTATTACCTCGATGAACGACTCGCGAAAAGGCCAGAATGCCATCGATTAACGCCTGCATGCGGAGGGCGCCCTCAATAATATGGGTGAGGTAATCATTTGCAGTCGGGTCTAATTGATCGCGATAGCGCCCCCCCAGCAGTTGTGAGAAGATGGTCATCGCCCGCAGCGGCTCTTGTAAGTCATGGGAAATGACGTAAGCAAACTGCTCTAGATCAGCATTGGACTGTTCTAAGGCTTGGGCCCGTTTTGCCAATTTACTTTCTGCAAGTCGACGTTCTAAAACTTCGGCTTGCAGATGCTGGTTGGCTGCCTGAATCTCAGCCGCTCGGTCTGCGACCATTTCTTCCAAATGTTCTCGGTAACGGGTGAGTTCAGCCTCGGCTTTATTGCGACCTGTGACATCCAGCAGCACCGCTAGAGAGCGCACTAAGGTCCCGGATTCATCTTGATCGGCAGTCGCTGACAATAACACATCCCGGATACCGCCGTCTTTGCACACCATCTGATAAGGCACATCCGTACAGACCCCTGTCTTAAAATATTCTGGCAGGATAACTTCCACAGCATACTGACGAGACTCTGCAGTCAAAAACTCAGTGGATTTACGCCCAATCACCTCACTGCGCTCATAACCGAGCGTTTGCAACCAGTGGTCGCTAACGCTGATCAGTTCACCCATACGATTGATGGACTGCAACATAACCGGGGTGCTTTCGTACAGACGCCGATAGCGAGCTTCGCTTTCTTGCAGATCTTGTTCGGCTGCTTTGCGATCGCTAATGTCAACTGCAGTGCCTAATACGACGGCTGGTTGCTGATCAGTCGTCCGAGCAAAAATGACTTCCTGACTGTATAACCAGCGCCAGTTTCCGGCTGCGTCGCACACCTGGAATTCAATTTCAAACACGGCGTCATCGGCGACATCAGAGTCCAAAATGGCTTGATGATGGTTTTCAATCTTAGCCAGGTCGTCTAGATTTAGAATATCCCGATAGAAATTAGACCCCATTTCCCGTATCTCGTCTGACGAATAGCCCAGCAGCGCTTCGAAAGCACGATTGGCAAACGCCAAAGTTCTAGCCCTAAGATCATAGAGGTAAATGCTGTTGGGGGTTGTCTGGTTAATTGACTCCAGGAAATGCTGGCTGGTTTCTAATTCGGTCGTGCGTTTCTGCACTTCCAGCTCTAGGATTTCGTTGGACTGGCGCAGTTTGAGCTCTGCCGCCTCCAGCTGCAGTTGAGTTTGCTTAATATCGTCAATATTGACAAACGTCAGGACTAGGCCGTCAACCATCTGATTTTCTCTCAGGTAAGGATGAATCCGCATCAGCAAGTGAGGCCCCTGACGCCTGACCCAGACTTCCCGTTCAGCAGTAGTCCCCTGCCGTTTGACCTGCTCTAGCAAGTCGAGTAGATCGAGATTATCCAGATTGTGGGATAGGTGACCAATGGGCCGATTCACATCCGTATCGACTAAATTGCAGGCGATGGTGGCGGTCGGGGTAAATTTACGAATTCGCAGCTCGTTATCTAGAAAGATAACCCCAACCTCGATATTCCCCAGCAGGTTATCCAGGTCGTTGTTCAGCTCAGTTAACTCCTGGATTTTAGACTGGTACTCAGCGTTGACAGTGTAAAGCTCTTCGTTAACTGATTGCAGTTCCTCGTTGGTGCTTTGGAGCTCTTCGTTAGAGGCAATCAGTTCTTCGTTGGTGGCCTGTTGCTCTTCGTTGGTAGTTTCTAACTCTTCAATGGTGGCCTGCAGATTTTCTCGGGTTCGCTGCAACTCTTGTTCTAGCTGCAGAATATATTGAGCCGTGTCGGTGTCCGCCTCAAACCGGCTGGAAAGATCAGCAATTTTGGGAGAGTTTTCCCGCCCAATCACCACTATAAAAAACTCACTGGTGTCACGGTTGGCCGTTTTCTGGCACACCTCTAGACTCACCGTCAGATCATCGTCCCCAGAATCAGTAATCTGACAACCGCTGTATTGCACATAGTTTTCTTTGCCTTGGCGAATTCGGTGCAATGCAGTGCTGAGCGGTAACTGCAACGACTGGGGCAGCATATTGAGGACGTCTTTGGAACTCCGCCCATCTGGCACTTTGAGTAGATTTAGCGCATCGCCGCAAACATAGAGCAGCTGGGTCTGTCGGTCTATTAACAGGCAGGTGGTTTCGCGGTGATTTAAGAGGGTCTTGAAGGCAGTCTCTAACAGGGGATCAAAGCGAGGCAGCCGGCTTGGGGCAGTGGGGTAAGGGCGTAGCTGCTTGACGCTCAGCGCGGTGATATCTGGGGTCGTCAAAGGCAGCTTGACATGCCGCAACTTTTGATAGATTTTCCACTTACGCTGCAGGGGCTTAAACTCCGCTTCAAGCGTCCCCAGGGTTTCTGATTCTCCCAGAAAAAGGATACCTTTGGCTTTTAAAGCAAAGTGGAGATTTCTCAACACCTGATTTTGCAGCTCAGGTTGCATATAAATCAGCACGTTGCGACAACTTATCAGATCCATATGGGTGAATGCGGCGTCTTTGGCCAAATTATGGTTGGCGAAAATAATCATCTCCCGCAGTGATCGTGACGCTTCGAAGCTGTCATCATCCCTACAGACAAAAAAGCGATTGAGCCGCGCTTCACTCAGGTTGCTGACAGTGGAGGCTGGATAAACCCCTGAGGAGGCTTTATTCAGGGCGACTTGATCAATATCCGTGGCAAAAATCTTGGCTTTGCGGGGGGACGGACAGTGATCCAGCAATTCCCTCAGCAAGATGGCCATGGAGTAGGCTTCTTCGCCCGTGGCGCAGGCGGTAATCCAGATTCGCAGGGTTTGGTTCGGATCAGCCTGTTCAATCAGCTGGGGTAAGATACTCTGTTCCAGGATTTGCCATGCTTCGGAATCTCTAAAGAAGCGAGTGACGGTGATCAGTAAATCGTTGCGTAGGGCGCTGCGCTCTTCTTCTGATGTTTCTAATCGGCGGATATAGTTGTCTAAATCCTCATATCCCATGAGCAAACATCGACGCTGGATACGTCGGGTAAGGGTACTGGGCTTGTAGTGGGTAAAGTCAACATTTTCATATTGCTCTATGGTGCTGACGATTTGTTGTAGTTGAATCGGCCCCAAGCGGTTTTGCTGACCATTTCGGAAGGCCTGAAGCTCAGTTGGCGAGGTCACAAATTGGTACGTGGCCTGGGCCAGTTCACTAGGGGAAAGCACCAGATCGACAATGCCGGTTGCGATCGCACTCTGAGGCATGCCGTCAAACTCAGCCGTTGCCGGGTCTTGGGCCAGGACAATCCCCCCGCTCTCAGACACTTCTTGTATCCCTCGCGTCCCGTCGCTCCCCGTCCCTGACAAAATAATGTTGATGCTATATTCTTTGCTTTCTGCCGCTAATGACTGGAAAAACAAATCAATCGGAAAATTAAGCTGGCGACTTTGGTCTCGCGTTTGCCGAATCAGATGTAAACGCTTGTTTTCAAGCACCAGATTTTGACCCGGCGGGATTAAAAAAATAGTGTTTGGGGTCAGGCGCATCTGCTCCTCGACTCCCTGCACAGACATATTGGTGCGCCGCTTGAGGAGTTCACTCATCAAGCTTTCATAGTCAGGCGATAGATGTTGAATCACCACAAAGGCGGCGCCGCTATCGCTGGGCATATTCTCAAAAAATTCTTCGAGGGCGCGGAGTCCGCCAGCAGAGGCCCCAATGCCGACGACGAAAAAGCTGTTTTCCCTAGGAGAGTTGCTCTCTAACCTATCAGCTCCCGCCACAATTTGAGCCTCTGATGGGGTTTCGGGTGGACTCTGAGCATTAGAGTCCTTAAACTCTGAACCGTTAGTCATAGAATGATCACTTGACATGGAACTCCTTAACGGGGGCTGCTTGTGTCCTGAGATTAAAGTCTGAGTCCTTAGCTATAAAAAGTCGCCGCCTCAATTAATTTAGACTTATGGAGAAAATGCTCATATGTTTGGAAGTCAGGCAATCAATTGGGAGAGGAAATGAATCAATACACAGAGTTCCCATCTCAGAGCAGATGGCAACTCCAAGTTTCGTCCCTCTGTTCTGAACCCAATTTCAGGGGCATTTCATTCTGGCTGGGCACTCTAGCATTGATCACAGGCCAAAACCGCCCAGCTAAATTTTCTCGCGATTCAGCCATATTGCCATGCAACCGCCTGACCTAAGCATCCATTTCCTGGATTTGGAACCGGCGATCGAACGCTGCATCCTCACCGTTACGCCTGACCTGGTCTTGCTGGCAGTGATTGAGCGGATGAGTCAAACCCGCACAAGCTGCGCCTTTGTGGTGGAGGCCAAGCAGCTGGTCGGGATCTTTACAGAATGGGATATTGTCAGACTGACAGCAGCAGGTGTCAATCTTTCGGAGCCAGCGATCGCCGAAGTGATGACTTCAAAATGGCGAGGTATTTGTGAGTGAAACGGTCGGTACAGCGGTTAAGGATAATCATGGTCAGACTTTAGGCTTCCTCGGGATTATTCGAGCATATTAGCGATCGCAAACGCACCGAGGCGGTGCTGCTAGAAAGTCAAGAGCGGTACGCTTTGGCTGTTCGGGGGTCTGGAGAGGGGCTATGGGACTGGAACATTCTCACCAATGCCCTGTATCTCGCCCCCCGATTTAAGCAAATTATGGGTTACCAGGATGATCAGCTGCCCAATGACTTTGACGCCTGGGAGATCCGGTTACATCCGGCAGATCGGGCTCGGGTTCATGGGGCTGTACAGAATCATCTCAATCAATTGTGAATGATCCAGTCAATTGCGCCGTGGTGGAAGCCGTCAATCATATGGGGCATGGGATGGGACTGGAAACCATCGCTGAGTATGTCGCCAATGCCACTATCTTGGAGAAGGTGAAATCGCTCGGCGTAGACTATGCTCAGGGATATGAGGTAGCCGAGCCTAAACCGTGGATACTTACGGACTGATTACACCCCACCCCCCATACCTCACTCCCCATTACCCCACCCAGTGCAAAATGGAGTCCCAACCCGGAGTTCTTTACGTCGTAGGAACCCCTATCGGCAACCTGGAAGATATGACTTTCCGGGCTATTCAGGCCCTAAAGCAAGTGGATGCGATCGCGGCGGAAGATACTCGTCACACGGGAAAGCTGCTGCGACATTTTCAGATTGACACTCCCCAAATCAGCTATCACGACCATAATCGGCAGCGGCGCATCCCAGAATTACTGCAGCGGCTCCAGCAAGGTAACACTATCGCCCTGGTAACTGACGCGGGTATGCCGGGAATCTCTGATCCTGGCTATGAATTGGTTAAAGCTTGTGTGGAATCTGGGGTTCCGGTTGTGCCTATTCCAGGGCCTAGCGCCGTGACGACCGCTTTGAGTGGAGCCGGGATTCTGGCAGAGCGGTTTGTGTTTGAGGGATTCCTCCCGACTAAGCCCAAAGAACGCCGCGATCGCCTGGAAAAGCTGTGCGCCGAATCGCGCCCTATTGTGCTCTATGAAGCGCCCCACCGACTCCGACAGACACTTGAGGATTTAGGCGCCGCCTTGGGATATGACAGATCCATTGTCCTGGCGCGGGAGTTGACTAAGCTGCATGAGGAGTTCTGGCGAGGGAGCATTGAAGGGGCGATCGGCCACTATACAGACCGCTCCCCACGGGGCGAATTCACGCTGGTTTTAGCGGGCGCGCCTCAAGTGGGGCCGGAATTATCAGAAGCCGAGATCAAGACAGAATTGGTAAACCTGATCAATCAGGGTCTGTCCCGCTCCCAAGCTAGCCGCCAGCTGGCCC
>JAKSDM010000249.1 GCA_022360135.1 Pseudanabaenales cyanobacterium
AGCACCTCGGCTGATAGCCGATGTAGGACATCGAGGTCGTCTCCGTAAATCGCTAGCTGGATCGGCGCTGCTGAGGTCGCCATCACGTCCACGCCCATTTCTTTCATGGCGATGCGGCGGATACCGGGGATGGTACGCTTGGCTTCTGCTTCAACGCTATCCATGATTTGCCAAATATCCCGCGATCGCTGATTCAGCGGCGTGATGGTCACCGTTAGGGACGCCGTGTTTACATTGCCCATACTGTAGCCGCTGAAGTAGGTGCTGTTGCGGGTCAACTCAAATCCCACTTGGGAAGAGACCTTTTCGACTTCCGGCTGGTTGAGGAAAATCTGTTCAAACTGGTAGGCGCTGGCGTCGGTTTGCTCAAATGAAGCGCCGGGCTCCATTTCCAGGGTGGCCATGATTTGCCCGGAGTCCCCTAGGGGCATCATTTCTTGGGGGATAAAGGGATAAACCGCGATCGCGAGTACGACGGAAGCGGCGGCGATCGCCAGGGTAACCTCGCGATTATTCAGACAGCGGTCTAACAGCCAGCGATAGCCTTTCTCCAGCTGCTGGAAACCATAGCGGACAGGGGTGAGGAGCCGCTGCAGCCAGGTTTTTCGCTGGGGTTGAGCATCCAGCGACTTCAGCGTATAGGCGGCGATCAGCGGAATCAGGGTGATGGAAACCATTAGGGACGCCACAAAAGCAAAGACCATGGGCCAGACGATGCCCACAAACATCAGCCCGGTGAGTCCTCCGGCCAAAATGGTGGGCGCCAGAGCGGCAATCATCACGCAACTGGCGGCGGCGCTGGCTAGAAACACTTCTCCGGTACCCTTAATCGCTGCCTGGATCGGTCGCAGTCCTTCCCGCAACTTGCGATCAATTGAATCAATCACGATGATGGAGTCATCCACCAACTTACCAATCGCCATCATCATCCCAATCAACGTTGAAGAGTTGAGGGACATCTGAATCGGGATAAAGGGCAAGGTAGACAACGCCAACGTCATCGGAATGGCGATCATAATGATGGCGGTGGCCCGGAAGTCTTCCAGAAAAATCAGGATAACGACGCCCGCCAACAAAACGCTGACCAACAACTCCTGAAACGTACTGTCCAAAATCAGGTTGACCAGATATGAGTTGTCATAGGCTGCTTGAAACGCCAACCCTGGATACTCCGCTTGAATCTGCGCCAGCTCGGCTCGAACCCGGTCAATCACCTGGGGAGAGCTGGAGTCAGGTTTTTGAATGACATTCACCGCCAGGACGGCTTCGCCGTTATAGCGGTAGCCGCTCCGACGCTCTTCAAACGTATCCTTGACTGTCGCCACATCTCGCACGTAGACTACCCGACTATTCTGCTCCAGGATAGGGTAGTCCATCACCACATGGGCGTCCAGCGCCCGCTCGTCGGTTCTCACCAGAATTTCCGTATCGCCCTGCGTCAGTAAACCCGCGCCCTGGCTGACATTATTAGCGTCAATGGCGTCCCGCACCTGTAGGATGGACAATCCATACGCCGCTAGCTTCCGCCGATCTATAATCACCTGCAGCTGTCTGCGGTATCCCCCAAAGATAGACACCGCCTGAACATCTTGCACCTGAGTCAAGCGGTCCACTAGAGTATTATCGGCAAACTCCCGTAGCTGCACAGGATCCCAATTTTCCCCCGTCAGCGCCAGGGTTAGAACTGGACGGTTGAGCGGATCAATGGGCAGCACCCAATAGGAGCGGGAGTTAATCCCATCCAATTGCAAATCACCCTCTGCCGCAGTCATTACGCTTTGGACCGACTGCACGGCCTTGTCAATCTCTCCCCCCCAAGCAAACTGGATGGTCACCAAGGACATGTCTTGCTGGGAGCTGGAGCGGATAAACCGGACGTCATCCAAGACGGTCAGCCGCTGTTCAATAGGTTTGCTGATGTAAGTCTCCACCTCCATCGGTGAAGATCCGGGCGCCATCGTCACGATCGCCACCAAAGGACTTTCTACATAGGGCATCATCCGCACCGGCAGGAGCACCAGCGTGAGTAGAGAAAGCATAAGAATGCCGATATAAAGTGCAACCACGATAACCGGGCGCTTAATGGACTGACGGGTAAAGAACTCTTTCATGGCTGGAGATGGTAGGGTGAGTCAGAATACTGTTCAGTTAAGGATCCCCCTGAGTCCTCCTGCAAAAGATGCGGCTGGCGAATTATTCCGTAACAATGTGAGGACAGCTAACGACCCCCTAAATCCCCCAACTTTGGGGGACTTTGAGGATCTGCCCCCCAGAATTGGGGGCTGGGGGGGCTCAAAAGTCTCCCAGAATTATCGATACTCCCAACTGCTAAATTCGCCATCAGCATCTTCAAAAGGGAAACAAGATGCCG
>JAKSDM010000510.1 GCA_022360135.1 Pseudanabaenales cyanobacterium
CTTGAGTGTCTTCAGGGATCGAAGCGGTTGAATCTTGAGAGAATTGGAATTGGCCAGTCCGAGCTTCCCGATCAGGATTGGGCTCCTGACCAGATATCGGCTGAGTATCACTAACGGTGAACGTTTCCAGTTCCGGAACGGTTTCGGAGGCGGACACCGGTTGCGGCAGTTGCGGAGAGTCCGATTGAGTCGACTCCACAGGTATATCAAAGACTGCCTCTTCTAAGGTGATATCTGTCGCCATCTCGGTAGCGGCGATATTCGGTAGGATTTCTGCTGGCGCACCCTCGACAATGATATCAAATTGAGCTAGTTCCGCCGGCTCCACCAGTTCGGGCAATGGCTCTTGGGAGGCTTGGGAGGGGGTCGGAATCGCCGGATGTGTGATGGGGGTGAGTCCCGGTATTTCGATAGTGGTTGGCAGGGCGGTTAGGTTGCCAGTCAGGACTAAGGCCTGTGTTCTCCGCCAGATCTCCAGCGCCGAGTGCGCTACCACTTCCACCTGTTCAGGCGCCGCCGCCGCCAGGTGGTGGGCGACTGACAGACAGAGTTGACTAAAGTCGTTGAGCTGTAGCATTTCACCCAGCCCCCCTAGCTCTTGAGCCAGGATGTCCACCTCCTCTTTGAGACAAGGAGAGGCCTCTTCTAAGACTGATTCTAGCCGCTGCAGACAGCCCTCTACCTCTGTTTGGAAGAGCAAGGGGATGATGTCATGCCCATCTTCGGGAGACAACATTGAGTGAGCATCCTCTGCCTGCGGCTCTCCCAGTCGCTCATATAATCTTTCGAAGACAGGATTTGCCTGGGTTTCTAACCAATGTGGATCAATGCCAATTGCTTGACGCTCATAGGTAAGCACTTGTTGTAGGCAGTCCACTCCAGTAAGCAGTAGCTGCTCTAGATCTGGATCAACCTCAACCGAATTCTTCTGAACTTTTAAGACCTTGAAGGAATCTTCCAACCGATGGGCGAATTCACTTAGCGTTTGAAACCCCATCATGGCGGCTCCCCCCTTAATCGAGTGAGCGGCCCGCAGCGACGCGTTAATTTTGTCAATATCAATGCCGCTAGCTAATCCCAGCATGGCCGTTTCTAACGTACCCAGATATTCCTGCGCTTCATCAAGAAACTGAAGCCGGATCTCGCTTTCCTTGTCTTGTGACATCAATCTAGTCAGTAGATGTGGGTAAAGTAGAGTGAATATATTCCGAACAGAGGCGGGGTAATTCTGCTGTTTTCGAGATATTATTAGTAGTTGCCCCCGAACACCGCTCCCTCTTCATGGTTGAGTCTTCTCAAGAGACCCAGGAAAAAACCCAGATCACATTGAGTCGCCGACTTTGAACGCACCCACTGACGCCTGTAATTCCTGGGCAATTTCAACCGTTTGCCGTAGCGCCCCGGAAACCTGACGCGATGAATGGGAGGTTTCCTCAGAAACCTGAGCAATCTGCTTCATCAACCTGGAAACCCCTTCAGAGGTTTGAACCTGAGATACAGTCATCTCTGAGATGGACTGCACCAACTGGTCAATCTGGTAGGATACCTCCAGAATCTTAGTCAGACTTTGCTTGGCGTCCTCAACCCGATGGGTGCCTTCCACCACTTGCATGGTGCTCTGCTCCATGGCGTCCACCACTTCACCGGTTTCACGCTGGATGGTGTCTACAATTCTTTCGATTTCTTGGGTCGCGACTGAAGAACGGGCAGCCAGTTCTCCCACTTCTTCAGCCACCACCGCAAATCCTTGCCCCTCCTCACCAGCACGAGCAGCCTCAATCCCCGCGTTGATCGCTAGTAGGTTGGTCTGCATAGCGATTTGGTTGATCAGGGAAACGACCTTGGAAATCTGCTGGGAGGATTCGCCTAGCCGCTTTACCTTCTTCGCTGTTTCGGCGACTGTCTCCCGTAACGCCAGAATGTTCTGTACCGTTAAGTCCATTGCCGATCCACCCACTTCAGCCGTCTCAGAGGCTGAACGCGCTACGACTGCGGCCTGACGCGCACTGGCCGCCACCATTTGGATGGAATCCGTCATCTGTTCTACAGAATCGAGTGTTTGGGTTGTTTCCTTAGATTGTCTGAGGGCGTTATCGGCCAGACGGCGAATCTCGTTTTCATTGTTTTCTAAAGAGGTGTTAACCTGGGTTGCAGATTGCTTGACCTTGGTCACAATTTGCCGCAGGCTCTCAATAATTGAGTTGAAGAAGTCGGCAACGGTGCCAATTTCCCCTGCGGTAACATCTGCTCGCACGGTCAGATCTCCTTGAGAAGCGCCTTCTACATCACCCAGAAGTTCAACCAATTGCATCTGGAGCATTTCTTGTTGTTGGCGCCGCTCCTCTGAAAGGGCTTCCGCCTCTAGTCGAGACTGTTCTAATTGGGCGAATAGACTTGCTTGCTCTAGGGCAAAGCC
>JAKSDM010001028.1 GCA_022360135.1 Pseudanabaenales cyanobacterium
AGGCGGGCTTAGCGATCGCCCAGCAACAGCCTTCCGCCCAGGAAGAAAGCGCCACCTGGCTGGCGCTGGGGGAAACTGAACGAGCCCGATATCAACAAATCAAGGACGCCTCCAACGGCGCCGCTTCAGCCCGCGTTGAACTGCTCAGGACAGCCGCCAATACCGGACTGGATTACTATCAACAAGCCGCCCAATCAGCCGTCAGGGCGATCGCTGGCAAAACCAGGCCCGTGGCTAACTTGATCCAAATTCAGGCCCAACTGCAGCGCCTGAGTCTGCTTCTGGACCTCCAGTCTTGGCTACACGCTCATAACCAAAACTCAGATCCAGAAAAGTTGCAGATCCAGACCCAGGTCCAGACAGTGCTCGACAGTCCCCTAGCTGATTTGCCGCCGAGTCGGACAACTGTCTACGCCCATCTCAATCTGGCCCGCAGCCTGATCCAGTTCCGCCGAATGGATGGGTTTGACCCGGCCGGTGACTACACGAATAAAGCCCTACAACTGGCGGAAGCGGCCTTTGAAATGGCGGCGGCCCTGGATGATTCACAGGCTCAGTCCTATGCGCTGGGTGTCTTAGGGGGCCTCCATGAACACCTCCAGAACTGGCCCCAAGCCCAGTCATTCACCCAATCGGCCTTGGATTTAGCTGAGACTACCCAGGCTGAAGACATAATCTACCAATGGCAGTGGCAGTTAGGGCGGATCTATGCCGCTCAAGCCCAAACCCAACTAGCAATTGACGCTTATAGCCAAGCCCTTAATACCCTCCAATCCCTGCGTCGCGATCTGGCATTCCTGAATCCAGATGTGCAATTTTCTTTCCGGGAGAACGTTGAACCGGTTTATCGGCAACTTGTCAATTTGTTGCTAAAGCCAGCAACGCCCCCACCGGATAATCTCAATCAGGCCCGAGCGGTGATGGATTCTCTGCAGCTCGCCGTGGTTGAAAACTTTCTGCAACAAGCCTGCTCCGACACCACGTTAGCAGAGATTGACCAGGTGGTCGATCAAACCGACACCACAGCCGCTTTCATTTACACCATTATTTTGGATGATCGACTGGAAGTGATTTTGAAGCTGCCCCAGCCTGAGGAACTCCAGTCCTACCGGGTTGTTTTACCAAAAGCAGAGATTGAACAAACCTTGACGGCGCTGCAGCGATCGCTGCAGCAAAAAATACCGTCGCAGCGCTCTCCCATGCAAGCCCTCTCTCATCAAGTCTATGACTGGCTAGTGGCGCCCGCTGAAGCGGCCCTGGAACAGAGCGCTGTCAAAACCATTGTTTTTGTCCTAGATGGTCAGTTGCGCAATATTCCAATCGCGGCCCTCTATGACGGCGAGCAGTATTTAATGCAAAAATACGCTATTGCGATCACCCCTGGCCTTCAACTCCTGGGTCCCAAGCCACTGGAGCGGGAATCGTTGCAAGCCCTGGTAGCTGCATCCGCTCAACCCATTCCCGAAGCTAGGATCCGGGCATTACCGGGAGTTCTAGTCGAAATAGAATCGATCAAAGCCGCCCTGGCTAACACGGATGTCCTATTGGATCAGGACTTTACCCAGCAAACCTTAGGTCGCAGCATCAATCGCCGCCCTGTTCCCATTGTTCATATCGCCACCCATGGCCAGTTTAGTTCTCGCTCTGAGGAAACATTCATCGTTGCTGGCGATGGCGATCGCATCCATATCAACCAATTAGCTGAATTACTCCGCAGTCGAGCCCAAACCCGGTCCAATCCGATTGAACTGCTCTTCCTCAGCGCCTGTCAAACCGTTGCCGGAGACAATCGCGCCTCCCTGGGGATGGCCGGAGTCGCTGTCAGATCAGGCGCTCGCAGCACCATCGCCTCACTCTGGTACGCTGATGATGAAGCCACCGCCCAGTTAGTCGGTCAGTTTTACCAGTATTTAAGCGATCCCGAGGTCGCCACCAAAGCAGAGGCCCTTCGCCTAGCCCAACAGGACCTGGTGAATAATCCGCGAATGAACCTGCCTGTCTTTTGGG
>JAKSDM010000845.1 GCA_022360135.1 Pseudanabaenales cyanobacterium
ATAGCTTCCTCCGCAGCAACGAGCCGATTGTAAAGCTGTGCATCTAGCTTTTTGGCGTCCAGCAGCGCATACAGGCGCTGGGCCTGACGGGGGACGGATTCCGCCAGCGCGATCGCGCCCCCCAGCCGCAACCGCTCTACTATCGCCTGCATCACCGCCGCCTTATCACCCTCATGCAGCAAGGCATTCCGGCCCACAATACAGTCAAACTTAACCGCTGGCGCCTGCTGGGCGAGGGCGGCTGATAAGTCCGCCAGATGAGTCTGCAAGATCAGGGGGCGAGACAGTTCCGGTAGATTGGCCGCCTGTTCTGCCAGCGCTAATTTGTCCTTAGCCGTCCGCACACAAGCGTAGACCCCGCCTTCAGGAACCTGTCGTAGGGCTTCCCAGGTGAGCAGACCACTGCTGGCGTTCAGATCGAGGATGACATGGTGGCGCTGGGGTGAAACCAGAGTAAACAGGCGATCGCGCACCGCCGCCAACTGATCGCCAGCTTGGCTGAGGGTGCGCTGGAGCCAGCGATCGCGGGCCGGGTCATCGGGACTGGAGGTGAGGATTTCTGGGGCGGCGACGCCTTCCACCATGGCGGCTAATTGAGCCTCTCGGCGGCGGGCCACTTGGCTCCGAACAGTATCCTCATAGCCTTGATCTGACGGTTGGTAAAACACCTGTCCCTGTAGGCGGGTGGGAAGATATTGTTGAGCCACCCAATGTTCTCGATAGGAGTGGGGATACAGATAGCCCTTACCATGGCCAAAGCCTTCCTGATCCCGACTGCTATCCCGCAGGGGATTGGGTACATCGGCTTGCCTTTCTTTCTCCACCGCAGACAACGCCTCAAAAAAGCCCATGACGCTGTTGGACTTGGGAGCCGCCGCCAGATAGAGGGCGGCTTGGGCCAGCGGGTAGCGACCTTCCGGCATGCCCACCCGGTCAAACGCCGCCGCACACCCCGTCACCACCACCACGGCATTGGGATCAGCCAGGCCAATGTCCTCACTCGCCAGAATCACCAGACGGCGAAAAATATAGCGGGGGTCTTCGCCAGCGTAGACCATACGAGCCAGCCAGTACAACACGGCATCTGGGTCTGAACCGCGCACACTTTTGATAAAGGCGCTGATCGTGTCAAAGTGGGTGTCTCCCTCCTTATCGTAGAGAACGGCCCGCCGCTGAATCGACTCCTCAGCAACCGAAAGGGTGATGTAAATGGCGCCCGTTTGATCGGCAGGCGTAGTCTCCACCGCCAGTTCTAAGGCATTCAATAGAGCGCGGGCATCGCCATTAGCCACATTGACCAGATGCTCCAACGCCTCGGGGTCAACCCGGAGCGATCGCCCCCCAAATCCCCGCTCCGGATCCTTCAAGGCTTGCATCGCCACTTGATGGAGATCTGCAGGCTCCAGTAACTTGAGCTGAAAGATGCGAGACCGACTCACCAGCGCCTTATTCACCTCAAAGTAGGGGTTCTCCGTTGTCGCCCCAATTAGAATCACTACGCCGTTTTCCACCCAGGGTAATAGGGCGTCCTGCTGGGCTTTGTTGAAGCGATGGACTTCATCAATGAAGAGAATGGTGCGTTGGCTGAATTGACCTCGCTTGTCTTGGGCGGTGGCGATCGCCTGCCGAATATCCTTTACCCCAGCTAACACCGCATTGATAGAAATGAAATGAGCCCGCGTCGTATTGGCAATAATCCTGGCCAACGTTGTCTTTCCCGTTCCCGGCGGTCCATAGAAAATCAGCGAGGACAGCTGATCAGCCTGGATCGCTCGCCGCAGCAGTCGGCCTGGCCCCACTACCGCATCTTGTCCGACAAACTCGTCCAGCGATCGCGGCCGCATCCGGGCCGCCAGCGGCGCCTCCTGAGTCATCAACGCCCGCTGATGCTGGTCAAACAAATCCATGGAATAATATTCAGGCATTAGTCTTGAGCCCCTGGCAATGGATTCCCGTCGCTCATGCGATCGCCAGCTTGGGAGAGCGTCCGATATTGAAATCCGGCAGGTAGATCCAGCAAGCGGTACCGCTTTGACGCCTGAACCGCCCATAAAAAAACGCTCTTGGAGCGCTTGGCTAAAGGATCAATTTGATTGGGTGCAAAATCTGCAAGTTGGTTGCATCAACCCGATCAACAAACCAATCGATGGTCGTCCACACAGAAAACTCAGAATGATAGCAAATGAAGAATTTGGCAGAGCACGAAGGCGACAAAGGCGCCGCCACATCCTCCGATTAAGAAACCTTTGGCAAATTCGCTCCAACCGTCTTGGGTTCCTAAGTCTGCCGGTGGATTGGGTGCGGTGAGGCTGGCTAGCGGCTGGCTAGCAGTTGCTAAACCATAAATATAAAGAGCGACAGCCAGAACCAAAATCAACCCTGCTGCGGCTACAACGCCGACAACATCACCCAGGGCGGCATCCCGAAAGGGACCCAGCAAGGCAAAGGGACCATATATAAAATAGCCATGGGCCATACCTATTTCTAGACCCCGTCGCCTGACGGCTAGCCCTTCGCGGTAGGCTGGCAGGCTATTGATATATTTTTTTGCTAATTCTGAGGAATTAATCGGAGTGGCTAGATTCCCAACTTGGGGATCCCCGCCAGCTTGAATCATATCCATGGTCATTGGAATTAATACTCCATCCATAACTGAAAAGAGTATACCGTTGTCCTCAATTCGAGGGAAAGTCTAACCATCCAATACTAATAAGATTTTGGGAGAAACTCTACAAAAAGCTAAAGGCGCTCTCAGGGAACGCCTTTAGCTAAATCTAGACACCAATAGATCTGTCTGAGTCTACTAGATTAGGAGGGACCATTATCAGGAAGAGATTAAGACTTAGTCAATCGATAAGGCGATCGCCAACTCAATCAGGTCCGATCAGAAACCTATCTATTCAACTCGACGCCATAACACAGAACTCGCTTAAGAAGACCAAACACCCCCAGCGATGCTTTGTAAAGGGATTAGGTGAGGGGTTTGGCAAAGCAGATAAGCAAAGAAAGCGCCCCCACAACCGCCAATTAAGAATGCACTGGCAAAATCACTCCACCCTTCTTTGGTGCTTAAATTCTCAGGCGGCTCAGGCGTGGTGATCGTTGCTGTCGGTTTATGAACGCCTACACCTGCACCACTGTAGATCGACAGACAAATCGTGAGAATAAACACTAAGCCAACGGCGGCTAATACACCCACAATATCGCTCAGTTCAGTGCCGCGAAATGGACCCAGCACAGCAAAAGGACCGTATAACCAATATCCATGGGCGATACCGATTTCCAGACCTCTTCCATAGGACGACATCCCCTTACGATAGGCTGGCAAATAATTGATGTATTCCTTTGCAAGGAATGAGGAATTAACTGGAGTAGCTAGATTCCCCACTTGGGGATCGCCAGCTGCCTGAACCATGTCTATTGTCATATGAATCTATCTCCTCTCAAAATCGTATAAACCCTTTGAGTGGACTTATTAAGGTGGAAAAGTAGCTGAAAGGGTTGATGTGACCCGATCATCGCACAGAAGTGCATAGAAGTGTTTCATCTTATTGCAACGAATCTTTAAGCAACACAGGCAACACCTGGCATCAATCCTCCCTCCCTCCCAATCGCCACCCTTCACTTACCAATACAGAAACGGCTGAAAATTTGATCCAACATCGATTCAGTAATCTCTTCTCCAGTAATTTCTCCCAGGGCTTGAATCGCGCTCCGCAGGTCG
>JAKSDM010001275.1 GCA_022360135.1 Pseudanabaenales cyanobacterium
CGCCAGGAGCCAAGGCCAGAATGGCGTACACCACAATGCTGATTGCAATCAGCGTGGGAATCGCCATTAGCAGGCGTCTGATGAGATATTTGATCATAGTGGATTTGTTTTCCCCAACATGGTCTGCCCTACCCCTCCTATAGGGTTTACTACTGGTATGGGATGCATTACTGGCGACCCCAAGCATTGATCTTCCAGGTGCTAGTGTTCCAGGGGGTGAACTCCATATTGTTGAGGGAATTGCTCAGCGCCAGAGAATCACTCCGATGAACTAAGGGAATGAGCGCCACGTCTGCAATCAGCAAATCATTCATCTGGATAAAGATTGCCTGGCGTCGCTCGGGATCAAGCTCTTGGTTCAATTGATCGAGCAAGGCGTCGTACTCAGGATTACAGTAGCGAGAGGTATTCGCCTTTGACCACTGATTTTCCTTCTGGGCAATCTGATCGCAGGCATAGAGTTGCATATAAGAGTCGGGTTCAAGGGTTTCACTTTCAAAGGCAAACAGTTGGAGGTCCGCATAAAAGGTATTGTTAGAATCTGGGTTGGTCGGATCGCCAAAGTAAATGCTGGCGTCCACTGTTTTCAGTTCTACCTGCATGCCGATCGATTCGAGATTTTGTTTGACGATCTGCTGCGTTTTCTGGCGCACTGGATTCACTGAGGTGGAAAAGAGCAACCGCATCTCGACCCCATTTTTGTCTCGAATCCCATCGTTGTTGGTGTCAACCCATCCCGCCTGATCTAGCAAAGCAGCGGCTTTCTCCAGGTTGAACTCATATGCTGTGTTGGGGGAAACATATTTATCGGGGGCCACAACAAAATTTGTGGCCACTTTACCCGCCTTCCCATAGAGTTGCTCGGTAATCGTATCGCGATCGATGGCTAAACTAATCGCTTGACGGACCGGCTTCTCTGACAGGAAAGGATGGGGCACATTAGCGTTGGAGCGTTGGCCATCCACCATTTGATTAGGATCCGAAAAATTAATGTAGATCCTCTCCAACATCGGCTTAAACACATAGGTCATTTGGCCTTGACCGCCTGCTAAGAGATCTTGGATAACCGCTGGTTCGGCTTGAATATTCCAGGCAAAGTCGGCTTCTCCTGTTTGCAATACGGCCCGGGCGGCGGAAACGGCGTCGCCGCCGCCCTTAAGTTCAACCCGCTGGAAGAAGGGCGGCTCGCCTCGAAAGTTCGGATTTGGCTCATAGACAATGATGTCTCCTGGCTTAAACTCTACGGCCTGATAAGGCCCCGTGCCCACAGGCCGGGTGTTGCCTGGGGCAGAACGGGCCTGCGCCCCCACATAATCCTGGAAAATATGCTTCGGTAAGATCATGCCGCCAGTGCCGACAAAGGGTTGTGTCCAGGCGGGGGTAGGTTGTTTGAAGGTGATGCGCACCGTCAGGTCATCTAGGGCTTCTACCCGCTCAATTTCATCGTAGAACTCGGTGGATATGGCCCCGGTGTCAGGATTACTGATGAACTCATAGGTAAACACCACATCTTCAGCGGTAAAGGGTTGCCCATCAGACCACAGCACCCCCTCTTTTAGGGTCCAGGTGACTGAGCGGTTGTCTGCACTCAACCCCCCATTCTGACGGGTCGGAATCTCTGCGGCCAAAATCGGCTCTAGCGCTTCGGCTTGGTTATAAGCCGCCAGCGGTTCTAAAACAATGTGGCTGGCTTCGCTATCCTTAAGTCCGGTTGAAAGGTGTGGATTCAGGGTCGTCGGCGCCTGCCAATAGAGCAGTCTGAGGGATTTGTCAGTCGATACTGCACCGACTGGGGTAGTCGATCCTTGGCTTCCCTCGTCTCCATTCGGGGCGTTGCTTTGAGTCCCA
>JAKSDM010001606.1 GCA_022360135.1 Pseudanabaenales cyanobacterium
AAGGATTGAAATCGCATCGGGCATGGGTGCAAACAAAGTGTGCAATTCTGCTCCCGTAGCCTTTAGCGCCGCCTGTGTTTGCAAAAGTTCATTAATCATCCCCCTCAGTCGCTGGTTGAGCTGCCTTAAGTTTGCCGTCCGCTGCGCAACTTTAATTTCGAGTTCATCATTCGCCTGCTGCAATGCCGCCTCTATTTGCTTACGTTCTGTAATGTCTTCTACCGTTCCTCCGTAATAGAGCAGAACGCCTGCTTGATCACGAATGGCGCGGGCGTTCTCAGAAATCCAGATGATACTGCTATCCTTGGAATAAACTTGTGACTCAAAGCAAAGAACCGTATCCTGCTCCTGAAGTAATTGGGCAAATTCGGCTGAGCGATTAGAGTCAACATAGGGGAGGCGCCGAACGCTGTTAAAACTATCAATCAGTTCTGAGGCGGAATCATAACCATAGATCTTCGCCAGCGCTGGGTTAGCGCTGATATATCGCCTATCTGGCGCGATTTGAAAAATGCCCTCAATAGCGTTTTCAAAGATGCTGCGATACTTTGCTTCAGCTTGGCGTAGGGCCTCTTCAGCTCGCCTGCGTTCGGTAATATCGATACCCACCGTGAAAGCGGCCCGCCCTTGATCATACTTCTTGGCGACAATCAAGTAATTTTGGATAGCCCCGCCAACTCGGGCGGATACCTCGTGACTGGCGTCTTCAGCAGAACTGGCGAAAAACTTACCCATAAAGTCGTTGAACTCTGAACTGGTATTTAGAAATCCAATATCCTGACCGATAAATGAAGTTTGCGGTAAGCAAAAGGTCTGCGCCAGTTTCTGATTTACCCCCAGGTAGCGCCGATCGGCGCTAATCCAGGAAACAATGCCAGGGATGACTTCCAAAATCGCTTGTAGTTGCTCTTTAGAGGCTTTGAGAGCGGCCTCAGACTGTTTGCGATCGCTAATGTCTTCTACCATTGCAGCCGCATACTTAATTTCCCCTGAAGCGCTGCGCACCAGAGACGATGTCAAGTTAACCCAGACAAATGAGCCGTCCCGGCGGATATAGCGTTTCTCTAGAGAATAGGTTGAGCGGTTATTGTCTAGGACTGCTTGCACATGGTTCTGTTCAACCGCCAAGTCATCCGGATGGGTGATATCTGCGTAGGTTAGCGAACTCAACTCCTCCTGGGTATAACCCACGATGTCGCAAAATTTTTGGTTTGTCCAGTTAAAGAACCCTTCTAAAGTACAGTAGGCAATACCGACCGCCGACTGTTCAAAGGTGGCTCGAAACCGTTCTTCACTTGCTTGCAGAGTCGCCTCTGACTGCTGCCGCTGGCGGCGCTCCTGTTCTAAACATAGATTTTGGGCTTGGAGTTGCTGTTTTAACTTTAATAGGGTGATGTGATGTCCGACACGGGCTACAACCTCCTCAATTTGAAAGGGCGGGGTAATATAATCAGCGCCGCCCACTTCAAAGACTTTATTCTGATTCAAGACCTGACTGGGATCGCTGATAAAAATGATTGGGATCTCACAGATTCGTTCATCTGCTTTGAGG
>JAKSDM010001202.1 GCA_022360135.1 Pseudanabaenales cyanobacterium
GGAATTTTGCGTTTAGAGAGTTGACGAATTTTCTTGCTGATTGTGCGATCGCGGTTGTGAAGTTCGACCCTAATCCCCAGCTGATTGAGCCGAGAGAAAATTGTTTGCGCCCAGACAGATGCTTTCTCAGAAATAGAGGCGATCGCGATTTGCGTCGGGGCCAGCCAAACCGGGAGGGCGCCGCTGTGATGCTCTAACAAAATGCCAATCCAGCGCTCTAGCGACCCCAAAATTGCCTGGTGGAGCATGACGGGCTGCTCCAATTCTCCCAATTCATTGACAAAAGTTAGCTCAAACATTTGGGGCAGATTGAAATCGACTTGAATCGTGCCACACTGCCATGATCGTCCTAGCTGATCTTGCAAACTAATTTCCAGCTTGGGACCATAGAACGCCCCTTCATTCGGCGCTAAATGATAGCTGCGCCCTAAAGATTCAACCGCCTTGATTAATACCGACTCAGCTTGATCCCACAGGTGGTCGGAGCCAAGCCGCCGCTCAGGTCTGAGGGAAATTTGCAGGGAAAATTGATCATAACCAAAGGCCGCATAAACCTGTTGCACGCTGTCGAGAAAATGGCTAATTTCACGCTGCACATCCGATTCTCGGCAGAAAATATGGGCGTCATCCTGAACAAATTGTCGCAATCGCATACACCCCGATAACGTCCCGGATAGTTCGTTGCGATGGCACATGCCAAACTCCATCAATCGCATCGGGTTGTCCCGATAGCTGCGCTTGCGGGACTGATAAATAGCAATATGGGCAGGGCATGACATGGGTTTCAGCGCATAGTCTGGGCTAATCACAGATAGGGCTGATTGATCATCTCGATTGGCTTCTATGCCGCCGACCACAAACATCCCCTGGCGAAATTTTTCCCAGTGCCTTGAACGCTCCCAGAGCGATCGGCTGAGGGCGACGGGCGATCGCACTTCTTCAAATCCATGGGCTTGATAAACCTGCCGCATAAAGTCTTCAATCCGGCGAAAAAGCCGCAGCCCTTGTGGATGCCAAAATATCATGCCTGGACTGTGCTGCTCAAAATGAAACAAGTCCATATCCCTTGCAAGTTCACGATGATCCGCCATGTTACTTTCTCCTGTTGTAAAAGTGATGAAGCAATAAAAAAACCCTCCAAGCCAAGTTTGGAGGGACAGATGAATGCAGATGCAATCAATTGTCACGTCCCTCCAGGCGTGATGGTGGTGGTGGTAGCCGTGTTTATTGCAAGCGGCATCGTCAACAACATGGGCATTCCTTTTGACCTTTTGGATGCAAGGGGGGAAAAAAACATCGCCCCCCAGAGTTTATCTGGAGGGCGGCTAAAGTGGTAAGACTGATTTCAGCGCAGCGCCTTACAACCCTCCTATGGGAGCAGTTAAGGTGGTAATGGTAGTAAGGGCGATCGCTGGCTGCATTGTGAAAAAAAACTCTTCTTGTATATCCCCATTAAAGCAGTTATCTAACAGGTGTCAAGATCAGGGAAAAGCCAGCAATGCCTTTAAGTAACTGGACAATGAAAAATACACAATACTTTACTTACGTAGTAGTCTGTCAAATTTGATTTGAGGAATAGAATCGTCGATAATTACCCTGTCTCCTATCATGCTCTGACAGATGCCTAAGAAGAAATACATCGTCTCCCTCACTCCTGAAGAGCGACAAGCGCTTGAGCAATTAACCA
>JAKSDM010000728.1 GCA_022360135.1 Pseudanabaenales cyanobacterium
CCTCTGGTTTGGAACTGTTGGCATCTCCCTACCTGAGGTTGGGCAGCCGGGGCGAGACCGTAATTCAACTTCAGACTCAGCTTCACGCTCTTGGTCACTATCAGGGTGTGATCGACGGAGTATATGGCCCCCTGACAAGATTGGCGGTCTCAGAATATCAGCGGGCAGCCCATTTGAAAATCGACGGCGTGGTGGGAAGCGCAACCTGGGCGGCCCTGCAATCTGTGTTTCCTGAGGCTGAGGCCATCCCTCCTGAAGCAGCAGAACCGGAAGCGAATGATGACGACGCCGACCTATCGGCAGCCTCGGCCTCAGATGCATCCACTTCAGCCGCCCCGGCGACACCCTCCCCTAAAACGACTGTTCCAGCTCAAGCTGACGCCGAAAACAACCCGGCGCAATCAACGCCCATTCCAAGCTACACAGGGTCTCAGCTGGCCTTCATTCCTCTGGGTTGGATAGTGGCGATTGCGGTCGGCGCCGGGTTGATTTTACTGCTGAAAAATCGAGAAGTTCTGGCTCGCCAATGGCAGCTGCAGTTTCAGGATGGTTGGGCTTTGCCAGAAGGTTCGCTGTCCGGCTCTGCTGACGATAGCTCTCAATCAGCCCAGCCTGTCGTGCTGAAGCAGTCTAACACTTGGTCGAGAGCCATTGTGTGGAGCATTGCCGGGGTGACCAGCTTTGTGATTATCTGGTCTATTGGAGCCAAGGTAGAAGAAACGGTTCCGGTCCAGGGTAAGCTTGAACCCAAAAGCGCCGTCAAGGAGGTGCAAGCGCCTGTGGGTGGGGTTATTGAAAGAATTCATGTTGAGGAAGGAGAACTGGTTGAAGCGGGCGAACTACTAGTCAGTTTTGATCCCACCACAGCTAAAGCTCAGCTGGAATCGCTGCAGGAGATTCGCAATACGCTGATTGAGGAAAACAAGTTTTACCGCACTCAGGTGCAGCTTTCTTCAACCTCGACTGCGGATGAATTCAATCGCAGACAGGTCAATATATCGCCTAAGCTGATATCGCTGACAGAAAACCGGTCGACATTAGTGGCTGAAAATCAGCTCTATCGAGCTGAGTTGAGTGGCAATACCGATAGCTCTAATCTGAGTATTGAACAAAGGGAGCGTTTGCGAGCTAGGCAATTGAGTAGAGAATCTCGGATTGCCGATGCCCGCCTACAAATTGAACAGCTAAATCAACAGCTCCAACAGGCCCATACCCAATTGACCAGTAACCAACTCGCTCTGTCGACGAATCAAACCATTACCGCTAGCTTAGGGGAGTTAGTCGATAAGGGGGCCTATGCCCGCTTGCCTTACCTGCAGCAAGAGCTAGAGACCAATCGGCTGCAAGCTGAGGTCAATCGTCTGATGCAGGAGGAGCAGCGCTTACGGTTTGCGATCGCCCAGGCCCAAGAGCGTTTGAAAACCGAGGTCGCCGGCTCTGCTGAAGACTTATTTGGCAGAATAACGGAGAACGAAAAACGGATAGCCGAGATCGACAGCCAACTAACTAAGGTCATTCTGGATAATGAGAATCGGATCAACGAAATTAACAGCCAACTGAGTTCAGTTGAGTTGACCCTTAAATATCAAGAACTCAGATCGCCCATCAGTGGAGTGGTATTTAACTTACAACCGCGTAGCACCGGCTATGTTTACAACTCCAGCGAACAAATTCTGGAAATTGTGCCGAGGGACGATTTGGTGGCTCGGGTGTTTATCACTAACCAAGACATTGGGTTTGTCCATCCGGGTATGCCTGTGGATGTTCGGATTGACTCCTTCCCCTTCCAAGAGTTTGGCGATATCGAAGGGGAGCTGACTCGAATTGGTTCAGATGTGCTTCCTCCCGATGAAACTTTTAAGTTCTATCGCTTTCCCGCCGAGGTTAGTATCAAGGATCAATTCATTAATGTCGAAGGCCATGAAATTCCCCTCCATTCAGGTATGTCGTTGACAGCCAATATCAACATTCGCAAGCGCAGCGTGATTACTATTTTCTTTGATTTGTTCTCTGAAAAGATTGAAAGTTTGCGACGCAAGTAATTACGGCTCGGATTGGAGAAGAGAGATATACAAGTCCCATGGTTGACCTCACTACCCTGCTGCTACTAACTCATATCACAAGCAAAGATGCGATCGTCAAGTTGAAGCCGTCGCATCCCCCTGCCTGTTCCCGCGCCTCGAAACCGGATCAGACTCAACCGTCCAGCCCCTCTTCGCCTGACTGTATGAGTTCGCCAGAGACGGTGTCAAGTTCTCTGAAGCCTAGTTTTAGCAATGACCAGCCTTCCCAGGAAAGCGTTATTTTTCCCCTTCTCAGTAAGCGGATGGTCCCCGCTTTGGGCCTGCCCAGGTCCTTCACGAAGTTGCCCAAAATGGGCTATAGTCCTCCTGTTCGTCAATCGGCCCCAGGTGTCTTACTCAAGGTAGGCAGCCAAGGTCACATTGTGGTTAAGTTGCAAGGAAAATTGCAAGCGCTGGGATATTACCCCAAAGATCAAGATATCGATGGAGTCTATGGCCAGCAAACGCTGGCGGCGGTTGCAAAATTCCAACAAGCTGAGGGACTTAGGGCGGATGGCATTGTTGGGCCGTCAACTTGGATTAAACTACAGGCGCGATTGCAAAACTCCGTCTCTAAAGATGTTGAGGAAAATCTTGAGGCAAAACAACGGAGACGAAAGCTACAAAGCATTCCCCTCCCCAAAATTGCTCAAGTACAAGTCATTGAAGAAACGCCAAAGTTTTCACCCTCTCAGCCCAGAAAAAATCCGTCCCGCCCGTCAGAAAATTCCCCGTCGCTTCACAGTAAATGGGCGGAGGCCAACCTGGCTTCCCCCTCCCCTAGCCCAACTCAACCGATCCCTCAGAAGCAGGAGGCGCTACCTCGGCAATCAGTGATTACGCCTTCTTCCCAACCTGACCTGTTGGGGCGGTGGTTGTCCGTTTGGGCGCTTGTCTATGTGGGCGGAATGGTGCATATCCTCGGAAAAAGCAGTGGGGGAATCGGGTCTGAATTCCTCAGCGCTATCCTCAAGAGCAAGCGCTTGAAGCCAACGCTTAAGACCGACAGCCCTGAGTCTCAGGCATTGGCGAATGAACAGGAACAGGTTCGGGATACGCTGATTGGCGTCTTTCCCATCTGCAATCCCGAGACGGGGAATTGCTATACCTATTCACTGGTTAATAATGTTGATGGATACTTCATTCTGATTGATAATGAACTGCGCTTGGCGGATTCAACCTTATTAAATCCCCAAACGGACATGGCCTATACCGTGACCGTCCGTCGCACCGACGAAAACGGCCGCACGGTTGACAAGTCGTTTGTGGTTAGAATTCCAAAATCTGGAGAACCTAAGGTTGAAGATCTCTCCAGGAAGTTAGTCAGAGCGTAGATTAGCTAAATTTAATCTGCAACATAATTGTCTATCAGCTAAGCAACTTAGATTGAAGCCCGTCATCGATCAACCTTTGCATCCGCGCATAGTGGAACCCTTTCCAGTAAATTTGGTCGCAGTCCTGGCAGATGCGGAACTCGTCGTAGTACTGCTTAGTTAGCGGCTCTAGGCGATCGCAAATGGCGGCTTTCGCCACTGGCTGGAGCAGGCCGTTGCAGCGCAAACATCGCCATAAAACCGGCACTGGACATAAGATAGGACTCAGCTTTGGTTACAATACAGACACTAGGTCTTTGTAGAAATAGGAAGGATCGCCATGTATTCTACAGCCACAGACCAACAAAGTATGGGTAAGATTTTGACCTCGCTCACTATCATTAATCGGGCTGACCAA
>JAKSDM010000247.1 GCA_022360135.1 Pseudanabaenales cyanobacterium
GATCGTCAGTTTCTCTTCACCTGACGCCCCTCTTCTCACGCCTCATTCGTATTGATGAGCGCACTGGTAATATCGCTTTTATCGCTGGGGAGGAGACTGTTTTTTCAATCGACGCTCAAGGTAAGTGGGATGAAACTCATGGACGGCGCCGATACGGATGTCATCCAAGCTAGATGATCGCCAGAGAACAGGAATCGATCCTGGCAAAGCAAGGCAATGTAGCTTTTAATACATAAAGAGACGGTAATGCTCCGTACCGGCTGTAAATTCTCTTCAACAAGAACAGCGCTATCTGAGTGGATTAGGGCAAGATGGAAAGACAGATAGAGGAGGAAGGTTGATGGGCCTGTTTGATGGTATCTTTAGTGCCGAACAAGGGATTACCGAGGTCACATTGAGTCCTGGGGAGGCGTTCGCCGCTATTTGTTTGGTCGCGATCGCCTCGGATGGATACCTCTCTGAGCAAGAGGGGCGAGAAATGACCATGCTGCTCTCCCGAATGCAGCTTTTTAGGAGCTACTCCAATGACGTCATGCAACGTTTGATGGACAAGCTGATGTCAGTATTGAAGCATCAAGGGCCAAGCACCCTGATTAACCTGGCAAAAACTTCCTTGCCGAAAGATTTACGGCCCACTGCTTTCGCCCTGGCCACCGACCTGGTGCTGGTTGATGGCACAGTCACTGCTCAAGAACAAGCGTTTCTGGATGATCTCTACCGAATTCTGGAGATCCCTGGCGACACCGCCTTGCAAATTGTGCAGGTGATGACGATTAAGAATCGGGGGTAGGTGAATGGGTAGGGGGTAGGGTAAAGGGTGTAGGGGGTTAGGGGGTAGAGTTCCTACTTAATCTCGCACTCAACGTTTACTTTATAGATGTTCAGAGGGGCTGTTTTGACGGAACGCCCACAGGTCTAGGAAATTCCGCAGGGGTAGGGGCGACTTTGCGTAGATAGAGGCAATGTCGGACGCCTTGGGTAAGCGGTGTTGTCCATGGCTGTATCTGTTCAACAGCGCCGCCGAGTTGGACGGCTGCCGCCAACAGTTCATTCGCTTCAGCCGAGGACCATTTTCCCCGATACAATACAGCCAACCCCTGTGGCTTGAGCAAGGGCAGCGCATACTCAGCACAAGTTGTCGCTGCGCCTAAAGCTCGGACCAGGGCCAAATCATATTGCTGCCGATGCTGGGGCTGGCGCCCTAGGGTTTCGGCTCGATCAGCAAGCGCAATTGTATTCTGGAGGGATAACTGCTGGCAGAGGGTGGTCAGAAACTTTACCTTTTTGCGGGTGGAATCCAGCAGGGTAAGCCGCCAATCAGACCGAGCGATCGCCGCAGGTATGCCTGGAAAACCAGCCCCCGCGCCGATGTCAATCACACGACGAATCGGTCTAGAAATAGCCAATTTTGGATTTTCTGGCAAGCGATCGTCTCGATTAAGCCAGGGAGCGACGCCACTCAAAGAATCCCAAATATGCTTCTCCCAGAAGTCAGTAGGTTCAGTAATTCGGGTTAAATTGAGGTGGCGATTGCCCGCCAGAACCTGCTCATACAAATGCTGGAATAACTGCTCCTGTTCAGGCTCTGGCCGCCATCCCAAAGTCTGACGCCAGATTTCAGGGTTCTTCGGGAGTTCAGGTATGCCCAACCTTCCAATCTACTAACGATACATTAAACAGCTGGCTGAGGCGATGTCGCCCCTGAGGCAAAGCTAGCCGGATCAGCGATCTGGAGTTCACCTTGGCTAAGGGTCCAGCACCGATCTGCGATCGCGGCGAGATCCTCCGCGTCATGGGAAACCACCAGCAAACTCCAATCTTGCTTAAGCTTGGCTAACAAATTTACCAACTGTCGTCGCATCGACCAATCAAGTCCAGCTGTAGGTTCGTCTAGCAAAAGCAAATAGGGTTGACGGATCAGCTGAACAGCCAACGCCAATCGCCGTTGCTGCCCGCCGCTAAGGGTGTGAGGGCCTGCCTGGAGTGATAGGTAGCTAAGCCCAACAGCCTCTAGAGCTTGATAAATTTTTTCGGAATTCAGTTCTGGGTGACCCAAACGAAGTTCCTCTAACACGGTGTGCCCACAGAAATGACGTTCTGGAAATTGAAAGACTAATCCGCCAAGCCGCTGTAATGCCTCAGGGGTCAATTCTTGATCTCGCCAGCAAATCTGACCCGCCGTTTTGTGCGCCAGCCCAGCCAAAATTTCTAGCAGCGTACTCTTTCCAGACCCGCTCGGTCCCACAATGAGTCCCATTTGCTGAGGCGCTAATTCCAAATTAATAGCCTTTAAGATAGCGGTTGGACTGGCGGTGGGGTGATAGATTAGATTTCTGAGATAGAGCATTCATAAAAAGCCAGGAAGGTGGGAAAAAATATGAGCCAGGGAATCTGATGTCCTAGGAGGTATGGGCAAAGGCGCCCGATCTTAACTTAAGCGCCCTAACTGTTAGGATAGATGCCCCCCTAAACCTTTGTGTCATTTTTATTTCTTGGTTGAACCTATCGGTAAACCCCGAAAGGCTAATTATTTTTTGTTATCTTTAGGACACACTTGTTAGCCTAACACCCCCTTCCTGATTTAGGCGAATTTGACCATAAGCTCGATTAAATAAGGATTTAAACTAATCTCCTATATAAATGGAGTACAGCTAAAGTTTTTACTCCCTCTAATCCTTAATATGCCAGCTTAAGGAGTTTCACACTCTTTCCGGCAGGCGCTAATTCTCTAAAGATATACTTCGAATGTCCCCTAATATAGACGGTTAAGCGTATTAGATATCTCTTGAAAATCTCCAGACAGGTTCACCCAACATCGGCTATTTTAACCAGTCAGGGCAATAAACGCCTCCTCTGGTTCACGTTGAAACTCTGAAGCTACTGAGACATTCTATGACACTTCAAATTTCTGGTAATTACCCACACTCCAAACGGTTTAGCAGGCGTTTTAAGTGGTTTGGCTCCTTAGTTGCAGGGACTGCTGCGATCGCACTTTGTTTTTGCAGTCATTCAGTTTTTGCAGCCGATCCCTTCCGGGCTGACGATCAACATGATATTGGTGAAAACACTGAAGCGGCATTTGAAGCCATCTTTAAATATGGAAACTACACTGAGGCGCGCCAATATTTGGATATGGCGGAGGAATCCGAAGCGGATGAACCCATGGTTCACGCCATGCTGGCGTCGATGGCTTACCTGGACGAAAACTGGGAAGAATTAAGAGAAAGAGCTGAACTCACTCGTGCAACTGGAGAGCGACTGATCGAAGCCGATCCGCTACGCGGTCACATTTACACCGCTGTTGGAATATTTCTGGAAGGCGCTCACACCGTGACAACTCAAGGCATAGCCAGGGGGGCGCCGACGGCGCTACGAAAGCTACAGCAAGTTTTCAGCCATTTTGATCAGGCTGAAAGGATTTCCGAAAATGATCCTGAACTGAGTCTTGTGAAGGGCTATATGGATCTACTGCTAGCCGTTAATCTACCCTTCTCAAATCCAGAAAAGGCGATTAATTATTTGGATACCCATGGCTACCCGGCCTATATAGCCCAGCGAGGGATCGCCCTGGGCTATCGAGATCTTGGCCAATACAGTGATGCGATCGAGGCCGTTGATCGGGCGATCGAAGAGGCCCCTGATAACCCCGAGCTATATTATCTAAAAGCTCAACTCTACTCTATTGAGGACAGAGATTCCGAAAGTTTGGAACTCTATAACCAGACATTGGAGTATGAAGACCAACTTCCCCAGCGCCTGGTGCAGAGAATTCGCTTTGAACATTGTTTAGTTGAGGGCAATGAGGGGCCTGTGTGCTCTGAAAGAGTGGGTTACAAATGATATTGACAGGGCTCACTGCGATTGAGTTAGTTGGAGAACAAACGACTTAATTGCAGGCGGCCGAGGGAGCAGCGGCGGAATCTCGCCTTCTTCCCTAACTTGAACAAATATAATGCGTATAGTGATAGGCCCCTTTTACCCCTTGTCCATATTCAGCCGGGACAAAGCATTGGTGCGCCTCTAGGTCAGGTCTGTAATTGAGCAGCCACAGGTCAAAGGGACGTGGAATCTTAGCTAACTTCTGCGGTAGGGTGGCGTCGGGATAGATGTTTTGTTCGTCGTTTTGTTCAAGGATCAGAAATTGAGGGGGAGCCGCCCAATTCTGTTCAGGCGATTGGGGATTAAAGTGGCGCTTAATTTCCCAGCCTAATCCCATAATTTCAATCCCTATTACAGTTGGCTGACGGGTAATCACGGTGGGAGTTCCGATTACGACTGAAGCGGTTGATTGGGCTTGAATCAAGGGAATAAATCGGTCAGGCCGGAAAAATTTTGGGAAGCTCAGATTCAAAACCACAAACATGCTGCTGATTAATCCTACAGTGACAACCAAGGCGATAAACCGCCTCCCAGAAATTTTTACCGGGCTGAAGGGAAGGGTAATGGCGGTGTTTTTCGAATTCGCATGAACGTCCCAGTAAAATGCCAAACTAGCGCCAACCAAAACAATCAGACTGGAGAAAAAAACGAAGTTGTAGCGATGTCCCCGAGTAATATCCTGAGCTAAACCATAGCTGACAAGCAAAAATAATGCATTGGCGGCGACAAAAAAACCGCCAATAGTTTGTATTCCCAAGCGAGTATTGGATTGCTGGAGCTGAATTCGGAGGCTGCGGATCAGGAGGAGCGCCATCCAGATCAGAAACACCAACATGCTCACAATCGTGACAATGACAAACCCTAACCCGTGCCAGCGATAGCCAACCGTGGCAGGTGATAGGACCACAAATATCCAACCTGCCAAAGATTGGACAATCGGGTTAATCCAGTAAAAGGGATCAATCGGATCTATTTTCAAGAAACTGGCTTGGGGACTGCCATAGAAATTCAGCCAAATGGGCGCCCAGATTAGTGCGCCTACCAGTGTCCCAACCACAACGAGGTAAATTCTTCGCCAGTGGGGCCGCATCCACACGTCCCTTTCCCTCAGGCTTTGCCGCCAGCATAAAGCGAGTAACACCATCCCTTCCGCCAAGAAGGTCAAACAACAGAAGTAGTGGGTTGCAACCCCCAAAGCGTTAATCGCCACCCAGAGACAGAGGGTCCAAAAGGGCAGTTGCTTGTAGGCATGGACAGCTCTGACGGCGACTGCAAAACA
>JAKSDM010000281.1 GCA_022360135.1 Pseudanabaenales cyanobacterium
GGGGAGAGGGGTTGGGGGTAAGGGCTCTGGACTTTTGTCAGTCAACCAGGGCATACAGACTCCTAGCGCCAATTTATCCAGAGAGTAAAGTAGGATGAATATGGAATATCCCGACTAAGGAACGCCCAATCTAATGATTGTCGCATTCTGAGAGATGGCCCGATCATTCCATCACCCGTTGTGTATCCCAATATGCGACAGTCGTTTTTGAGTCGATCCTAACCCATCCCCAATCTCTACCAAGAAGGTGCGATCGCATCTTGGTATATTTATTCTCAGAAATCGCCCTAGTAGGCAGCTTAATGATTAGTCGGCATCTAACGGGACTACTCCATCGACTCCCCACTTCCTATCGCTGGAACATCAGCTTGACTATTGGTTGCCTGTGCTTAGGCAGTCTTTTTCCTCAGAAGGTTTGGCCGATCTCCCCTGCACACAATCCCACCCCTACCCTCGAATCCATAACGAACTCAGCCCCCTCGGCTCCTCTGCGTCCAGTCTCAGATTGCCCAGTTGATCTAGAAACCCTGACAATGGGCTTGGTGCGAGATTTACCCAGCTACGCCAACCGGGTGGCTTATCGCAACTTTGGTAAATTTCGTCAGTTCCAAAGGCCGAGTGCAGTCATTCTAATCAGTCAACCCGACTTTGAACCATTGGAACTCGCCTCACGATCCCACACCGCTTCGACAGCAGTTGAAGACAGCGTGGATCAAGTTTTTCTAACCACCCTGGAACGTCAATATAACCAGGAAGAATTCGTCGATTTGCAGCATTATCACTGGATCTTTTTAACCCAAGCGGATAGCGGCTGGTATCTGGCGTTTATGTTCTCCAGATTAGGGGCTTATCCGTCAACCCAACCAATGGGGTCACAATCGCTGGCGACCAGGCAGCCGCTGACGCCGCCTCGTGATAGCAGCAATGGTCTGCTGGCTGAGGCTATTCGACTCTGGTTAAGGGACTGTCGGGCCGAGGCGGTCTATCCAGTAGAGTCAAGTGAAAATGGGGAATAAGGGTTGAATGTCCACAGTTTTAAAGAGATTAGAAAAGTATCCGGCGCTAGCGGTGGGATTATCGATTGCTTGGGTGCTTTTCATTAGTTGGATCGCCTTTGGTTGGCAATTAGGCAGTGTGGGTCTGGTTGATGAAACTGAACCGCTGTTTGCGGAAGCGGCCCGACAAATGGTCGAGACGGGAGACTGGGTGACGCCCTATTTCAACGGTGACCCTCGATTTGATAAACCGCCTCTGGTCTATTGGTTGATGGCGATTGGCTTTCATCTGCTGGGGGTGAATGAGTGGGCTGTCCGCTTGCCCTCCGTCTTGGCGGCGACGGCGATGACGGGGTTGGGATTTTACACGTTGCGCCGATATGGGTTTCCCCAACCTCACCTGGCGGAGACTGTATCCGAAGCTGAGGGGAATAGCACTCTGCTCAGTCGGCGGAGTACTCAAGCGCTTTGGCTGTCAGCGTGGATTGGCGCTGCGGTGATGGCGCTTAATCCTGAAACCCTGGTTTGGGCTCGGATTGGGGTGTCTGACATGCTATTAACTGGGTGTATGGCTGGCTCACTGCTGGCCTTCTTTTTGGGGTA
>JAKSDM010001376.1 GCA_022360135.1 Pseudanabaenales cyanobacterium
AAAGGGATCCGTAGTCATGGGAGTAAGAATTCGTGATCAAAATTCGGCGCCGCTCAACCCTTAGGGATTAGCGTAAAAAAAGTCCCAGTAGAAGACGGTGGATGGGTAGATGGGAAGATGGGATGTCAATACTGTTCGGTTAAGGATCCCCCTTAATCCCCCTTCAAAAGGGGGAGACAAGATACCGGGCTTTAGTCCCCCTTTTGAAGGGGGGTTGGGGGGATCTCCAACAACAACCGGAGCTTATCCGAACAGTATTAGATGGGATGTTATTGAGCTGCGGTCTGCTTAATTCACGGTAAACTTTCCAACCGTCGCCTGGAGATCTTCAGCAGTGGTCAGCAGCTCTTGGAAAAAGGTGGCGATATGGGTAGATTTGTCGGAGGACTGATTGGCAATCTCCACCACTTTAATCATGGTGTCGGTCACCGATTGAGACTGTTGAGTTTGGGCTTGAGTGGATTGGGTAATATCCTCCACCCGCTGACTGATTTGACCCGTGATCGCCACAATGGCGTTGAGGCTTTGACGGGTCTCGTCCACCAGGTGGGTGCCTTTCACAACTTGCTCGATGTCGGTGTCCATCGCTGTCGCCACGGTCATGGTTTCTGATTGAATCTCCTCGATCAGTTTTTCAATATCCGTGGTTGCTTCGGTGGATCGCTGCGCCAGGGAACGGATTTCATCGGCCACCACCGCAAACCCGCGACCATACTCACCAGCGCGGGTGGCTTCGATCGCGGCATTCAGCGCCAACAGTTGGGTTTGGTCAGTGAAGTCATTAATCAAGTTGACTACTTTAGAGATTTTCTGAGAGGATTCGCTCAGCCGTTTAATCTTCTTACTGGTTTCAGAAACCGTTGTTCGAATCGCCTGAATTCCCTCGACCGCGCGATTCATGGCGGCATCCCCCTGATTCATCGCTTGATTGGCTTGATGCACGGCCTGGTCGACCTGCTGGGCGCTATCGGCGACCGCCTGGGTGGCTTGGGCCATTTCCTGCACTTGCTCCAGCGCCTGCGTCAGTTCTTGCACTTCCTGCTGGGCTTGCTGGGAAAGTTCGATCACAGCAGAACTGCTGCTTTGAGATGTTTGCCCGACTTGGTTAGCGGCGGTCTGCACCTGAGTGACAATTTTGCGTAAGACTCGCAGCGTACTGTTATAAGCATCGGCGACGGTGCCTACTTCGTCCTCGGTAACCGGCGCCCGCACGGTGAGATTGCCTTCTAAAGCCGGTCGGACAGCGGTTAACAACTCTAGCACATTGTTCTGCAGGGTTTGCTTGGCGATTTTTTCTCGCTCCGCCGCTGCCGTTAACTGTTCAGCCTGGGATTGCAGTTGCTCCAGGTATTTAGACTGCCGCAGCGCCACCCCCAGCTGAGAGCCAATTTGAGCCAGCAGATTGACTTCTAGCGGATCCCATTGACGGGGACCGCTGTTTTGATAGACCCCCAGTAGTCCCCACAGGGTTTCCCCGGCGAAAATCGGCGCCATAGCGTAGGCGCGCGCCTCAAGTTGCTCCAGGAATTCAATGTAGTAAGGATCGTGATCGGCCAGATGGATATCCTCAACGGCCTCAGGGTCATGGTTGCCATATTGCTCGCCTCGGGCTTGGTGTAAATACTTAACCATGTGATGGGGGCGAGGGCTATCCACCCCCATCACCCGACTCCATCCCCGGGCGACCGATTCAGCCACAAACTCACCACTCCAGTCGGGATTAAACCGATAGATCAGCGTCCGGTCCGCCTGGAACAGTTGGCGGAGTTGGTAAAGGGTGGCCTCGAAGATGGTTTCAATCCCTTGGGATAGGCGAATCTTGTCAATAATGGATTGGCTGACCTTATCAATAATGCGCAAGAAATTTCTCTCCCGTTCCGCCAATCGGGCCAGTTCTTGATTGCGGGATTGCACTGCCGCCAAAGACTCTGCCTGCTGAATGGCGACGCCCAATTGGGCCCCCAATTGAACTAGCGTATTGATGTCCTCAGACTCCCATTGGCGAGGACCGGAATTTTGATAGGCCGCCAGTAATCCCCAAAGTTCCTGCCCTTTATAGATGGCGACAATCACGTAGGCTTTTGCCTGGTATTGCTCCAAAATATTGATGTAACAGTCAGAAAACCCACTCTCGTAGATGTTATTGGCGACCCGGAAGAGTTCTCCTTTGCTATATCGTCCCCCTTGGGTTTGTTGTAAATAGGTGTCAACGCTTTGAATGCTGCCCCGCTCCAACTCTTTGGCGCTGCACTCACTGATGTTTTCCCGCAGGCGGGGATTATCCACCTGCACCTGGAGCAACGGACTCCACTCACTGGTGACTGACTCAGCCACAAACTCACCGCTCCAATCGGGATTAAACTGATAGATCCCAACCCGATCACATCGCAACAGGCGCCGTATTTCCTCGGTGGTAGTGGTGAAGACGATATTAATATCCAGTGTTTGGCGAATCTTGCTAATGATTTTAGAGGCAGCCTGTTCGCGCTCAGCGCTCTTGGCCAGTTGTTGAGTGTATTCGGCTTGCTGCAGCGCCGTGCCCAGTTGGGCGCTAATCTGGGTTAACAAACTGACTTCCTCCTCTTTCCAGTGGTAGGGACCACTGTGTTGATAGGCAGAGAGTAATCCCCATAGTGTTGGCCCTTTGAAAATCGCAACCACCATGCAGGACTTAACCCCCAAATGCTCCAAGGTCTCTACATGACACTCATCGAGATCGGCTGTATAAATGTTATCTACCACCAGGGGTTCATTATCGCGAAACCGACCGCCCTGGTGCTCCTGAAGATAGGTGTCTTCCCAACTACTGCCGACCAGCTTAGACAATCCACTCGCCTCAGATTCGCTCACAAAGTCGCCAAAAAAGTTGGGTCGGAACTTGTAGATCGTTACCCGCTCAATCTTCAATACTTGCCGAACTTCTTGGGTGACGGTGGTGAAAATGGCGCCAATATCGAGTGTCTGGCGTAACCGAGTGGCCGCCTTGGCCAGCACCTGTTCGCGCTCGGCTTTTTGGGCCAGTTGCTGGGTGTATTCGGCCTGCTGCAACGCCGTGCCCAGTTGGGTGGCAATCTGGCTCAGTAACTGGACTTCGTCGTCCCGCCAGTGACGGGGACCGCTGTGTTGAAAGGCGGACATTAATCCCCACAACTTTTGCCCCTGGAAAATCGCCGTCAGGGCGAAGGATTTGACCCCAAAGTGCTCCAGGGTTTCGATATGACAATCGCTCAAACCTGCCTGGTAAACGTCATCGGCGACAAAGGGTTGATTATTGCGCAAGCGCCCGCCCTGATGTTCTTGGACATAGGTGTCTTCCCAACCGCTGCCGACCAGCTTGGGAAATCCCCCGCTCTCGGATTCAGCCACAAAGTCGCCAAAATAATC
>JAKSDM010001696.1 GCA_022360135.1 Pseudanabaenales cyanobacterium
GTGAGAATCGCTATAGAAATCCCCAAAACCCTAACTAACCAAGTATTCTCTAATATATTGCTGACGTTGACGTAACATTTTGAGGGCTTCTCGCTCAACCTGGCGCACGCGTTCTCGGGTCACATTTAGACGATGGCCAATGTTTGTCAGAGTTAGGGCTTTTCCATCTTCCAGGCCAAATCGCAGAGATAGCACTTCCCGCTGCTGTGGGCTAAGCTCCCCCATTAGCTTCTGGAGACTGGCTTTTAGCAATGATTGGGCGGCGTAATCTTCTGGCGAAAGACCGGGATCTTCCAGCAAATCTCCCACTTGCGTGTTTTGAGCATCCCCAATGCGTAAATCTAAGGACAAGGGGGTGCGCCCATATTTTAGATATTGTCGTACCTGCTGGTCTGTTAGATTTAGCTCTATAGCTAATTCAGCTACGGTGGCAGGCCGCTTAAACTTTTGAGCTAAGTGATGTTGAACCTTTTTAAGTTGGCGCAGCTTATCATTAATGTGAAGGGGCAAACGGATGGTGCGACTTTTCTCAGCGATCGCACGCGTAATCGCTTGTCGAATCCACCAATAGGCATAGGTGGATAATCGATACCCCTTGGTTGGGTCAAACTTCTCAACCCCTCGTTGTAGACCGACCGCACCCTCCTGGACTAAATCCAGAATGTCCATATTATGTTTGGTGTATTTCTTGGCGATGGACACCACCAACCGCAGATTTGCTTCCACCATCTTGCGCTTAGCGACTTCTCCCTTTGCCAATGCCTGTTGTAATTCTGTAACGGATAGCTTGGCCTGCTGCGCCCACTCCAGCAAACTGGGCTGACAATCCCGTTGTTCCGCCAGCGACTTTTTCACTTCCTGCAGCCTTTCTAGATGCTGTACCTGTTTACCGTACTGTATTTCCTGTTCACAGGTCAGCAGGGGAAAACGGCCAATTTCCTTAAGATAGACCCGGAATAAATCATTAGAAGCGCGGGCAGATTTCATGACACTAACTCTCATCTCAACCTAACAAGAACAAAATTTGGCATGGAAGATTTACCTGTGTAGCTGCGGTATCTGCCAGAAGGGAGATCGCTAACGATAACTATTGTCAGTTGGACAGCTAGCTATAGTGTAAGGTAAATCCTCATAAAAATGTAAATAGATTTTTATCTATACTTAAAGCAGATATAGTGTGAATTCCCCCAAATATGGCGCTGCTGGCGAATTATTTCGTAACATTGTGCGAACGGCTGAAGGTCCCCTAAATCCCCCAATTTTGATGCTGCTGGCGAATTATTTCGTAACGTTGTGAGAATGGCCGAAGGCCCCCTAAATCCCCCAATTTTGGGGGACTTTGAGGATCTGCTCCTCCAGAATTGGGGGCTGGGGGGGCTCAAAAAACCCCCACTTCGGCGCCAATATTTCCAAGTGTTAAATTAGCCAGCAGCATCAATTTTGGGGGACTTTCAGTTCTAGCTCCCCCAAAATTGGGGGCCGGGGGGCCTCAAAAAGCCCTCAGAATTGACGATATGTCCAATTGTTAAATTAGCCAGCAGCATCAAAAATGGCCGCAAAACAAAGAGTTTCTGGAATTCACCCTCTCCCTGAGGGATAATTTTCGGCTTTAAGTTGATAGCCCCAAAACAGAGCGATCTGATTGGGCGATGGGTTAAATAGTGAGTACATCGGCTCGTTACTGCTAGGAAGACGGGTAATCAGATTAAA
>JAKSDM010001385.1 GCA_022360135.1 Pseudanabaenales cyanobacterium
AACACCTGGGATAAAAACATCCAAATAGTCACCATAGGGGTGTACAGTCGGTTGCGATACTTGACCTCTTCTTCGGTCAGCACTGCTTGAATACTGGCCTCACTCAGAACGTCTTGAAACGGTAATCCGGCCCGTTGGACAAATTTGCGTTTGAGAATTTCAACCCGTTGTGCCATAGTAGTTGCACTATTGATTGTTAGTTCCAAGGGTATGATCCACTAAAATCGCACCCTTGGTCTTTTTTTTCTCAAACGATTATTCTCACTGGGTTACAACTTATATAAGCGCTATTCACCTATAGACTGAAGGTTGCAGAAATTGGTTAATTTGGGTGGTGAATACTTCGAATCAGATTTAGTCGGTTACTGGGGTTCTAGAACTGGCTGGCCCACTGGCGCCCTGGCCAGGGTGTAAATCTGACTGAGGTCCGACCGAAATCGTCGGCAGTCGCTTCCGCCTGCGGTGATAAATCAGCGCGTAGACCGCGGGCACAAAGTACAGCGCCATCACTGAAGACCCGGCAATCCCCCCGGCGATCGCAATCGATAAGGGTCGCCAAAATGGCCCTCCATTGATTAGTAACGGTGCAAAGCCTGCGATAGTCGTCATGGTTGTAGTGACCACATGTCGGGTGGCTTTGATCACCACCTCAATGATGGCGCGGCGATCGCCTCGACTAGCCCGGGGATGAGCATTTAGCGCCGATAACACCATGACCGTGTCGTTAATAGCAACCCCCACCAAGCCCATTGAACCGACGATGGCCATAAAGCCCAAGACTGCCCCGAAGAGTTTGAGGGAAAATAGCGCCATTCCTACAGAGCTAATGGCCACCATCGCCACCATGCCCGCCTGCCGAAAGGAGCCCAGGGAGAGCACCAAGGCAATGATCATAGCCAGGGCGAGCAGTGGCGTATACAGCAGCAAATTGCCCACGGCTTGGCTTTGCTCGGCCTGCTCGCCGCCATACTCTGACCAGTAACCGGGAGTGAGTTCAAAGTTAGCCGCCTCAAGCTTTTGCTGAAAGTTTTCCAGTACAACTGAGGGCAACACGCCAGCAGTGATGTAACCCTGAACCACGTTGACGCGCTGCTCATTGCGGCGAGCAATATTGGCCAGTTCTGGAACTAGCCTGAATTCTCCCAGCGCAGTGGTGGAGCGGAAGTTGAGATCGTCTGCGTTACCCTCAGGTCGTAGATCCAGCGAGGCGATCTGGCTCAAGTCAGCCCGATCGGCGTTGGCGATCCGCACCCGCACCGGCAGGTTTTCGGTGGCCTCTAGCACTGAGCCGCCAACACTGCCCTCCAGGTAAGCATCCAACTGTTGGGCGATCGCCATGTTGCTCAACCCACTTTGCTGGGCCTGCTCTTCGTCTATGGTGAGACTCAGTTTGGGCAAGATTTCGCTCAGATCATCACGCACATAAATCACGTCCGGCACACTGGCGAGAATCTGTCGGGCTTCCACGCCCAGCCGCCTCAGCTCTTCGATATTGGGACCATAGATTCGCAGTTCTATGGGCGCATCAAAGGGGGGCCCCTGTTCTAGCTGTCGTACTAGAATGCGAGCAGCTGGAAAGGTTTCGTCCAATTGGGCCTGCAAATCTTGAACAATGGTTTCGACGGACTGATCCGTATTCAGCTGCACCAGGGCCTGGGCGTAGTGGGACTGGTTTTCACGGTTTCCCGTGAAGTTGTAGTAAAACTTAGGCGCGCTTTTGCCGATGAACCAGTGGACATCCTCAACCTTGGGATGTTCGAGGATAACTTGGCGGGCCTGGAGCATCTGGTCGCGGGTTTGGCTGATCGCCACTTGGGGAGCGAACTCCACCTCAATTTGGAGCTGGTCTCGGGAAACTGAGGGAAAAAACTGTTTGTCCAGGGTTTTGGCTGAGATGAAACCGATCAGGGGCACTATCAGCGTCAGGGCGATCGCCAGCAGCGGCTTCGTCATAGTCCCCTCCAGCGTCCAGTGATAAGGCCGCGACAGCAACGGTGAGGAAAGACCTTCGGTCCACCAAGCGCCAGGGCGGAGCAAGAAGCGTTGGACAGCGGCAAGGGGTCCGGTCTGCTGCGGATTTTTGAGCTGCTGGGCTTTGGTTCGACTACGACCCAGAACACGTCCCGCCAGGGCGGCGATCACCGTCAGCGACAACACCAGCGACGAAATCAACGCCATGATTACGCTCAGGGCGATGGAGCCAACAAACTCTCCGGCCGCTCCCGGCAGCAAATAGATGGGCAAAAACGTCATCACCGTTGTCACCGTCGAAGCCAACAAGGGAACCTTCAGGTAATCTACGGTACGGGCCACCGCTTCCAGTGTTTTCGCTTCATGCTGCATCTCCATCTGGATTTCATCGACTGCGATAATGGCGTTATCGATCAGTAACCCTAAGGCAATAATCAGCCCCGACACCGACATCTGATGAATCGGAATGCCGAATACCGTCATCCAGCCAAACACTGTCAACGATGTAATCGGCAGGGCTGCGCCCACCACCAGCGCCGAGCGCCACCCCATCGTCGCCAAGGCTACCGCCACCACCAGCCCGGCGCCTATGATCAAGTTGTTAATCAGGCTGCTAATCCGGGTTTCAACATAGGTGCTCTGGTCAAATACAATATCCAGACTAAGGCCCTGAGGCAGATGAGCCTGAAAATCTGTAAGGACTGCTCGCACCTCGGCCGCCCAATGGTCAATGCGTAGCCCTGACTCCATCAGCACCCCGGCCACAACCGCGGGTTTACCGCTGACTAAGGTCAAATCCGTCATTGGCTGTTGAATGCTGCGGCGCACCTGGGCAATGTCACCGAGGCGTGTGAACTGTCCACTACCAGTTTGGATCGGGATTTGGCGGATTTGCTCTAGGGTTTCTAGTTCACTTTGAACTTCGATCGCCAGAGTCTGCTGTGGGCTGCGCAACTGTCCTGCGCTCACCTTGGCGTCGCTAGCATAGATTCGATCAGCCAACGCCTGGGTCGAGAGACCAATCGCCGCCAGATCGGGCGCATTCACTTCCGCCACAATCTCTTCATTGGGGTCGCCAAACAGCTCCACCTCTTCAGTCCCGACCACGCCTCGCAATCTCATGGCCAACTCTTCACCATAACGCCGCAGCACGGCGTAGTTGGGTTCAATAGGTAAATTCCAGGTGAGTGAAGCAATCACCGTATAAGCCTTAACCTTTGTTTCATCTAGCTCCGGTTCGCTAGCGCCAGACGGCAGCTTGGCGGCAGCGTCATCTAGCTGATCACGCACCTTGGACCAAACCGGCTGGGCATCGTTGATGGAATCCACCAATTCCACGGAAATGGTGGAAAACCCCACCCGCGAATCCGATTCCATCACAGCAATCTCTTCCAGCTCGGACAGTTCCGTCTCGATCACCTCTGTCACCAGCGCCTCGACCCGTTCGGCATTGGCGCCGGGATAAGCGGTCTGCACTACAGCGATACGAGATACCAGCTCGGGGTCTTCTTGACGGGGCAGGGATTGGAGAGAAAAGAATCCCCAGACTAGAATCATCAAGATGGTGAGGGTGAGCAGCCGAATATTGCGATAAAAAGGTTTAACCATGATCAGTGCAAGAAATGCGTCAGTCACAGCTGGTTGAATGAGGCTGAATTAATTTGATCGAGCTAGCCTAGAAACCTGCTCAACCGGACGCACCGGCTGTCCGGGGACCAGCCGATGGACGCCGTTAGCGACAATCACATCGTTGGGCTGCAGAGTGCCGCGCACCAGGACGCGATCGCCCGCCTGATGCAAAATCTCTACAGATTGGAGCTGTACGGTATAAATTTCTTCTCCAGTATTTTCTTGGGGAGTCAGCACATAGCATGTCCACAGTCCGCGAATTCCCTGAGTCAGGGCCTCCGTGGGCAGCCATACGCCCTCAGTAGAAATAGATTCTCTCAACTCCACCCGCACTGTTTGACCCGGGCTTACCTGAGCTGTGGTTGAAGACGTCAATGTCATCACCACCGTTTGGGTGCGCGTCTGCGGGTCTACCTCCGGCAAAATTGACGCCACCGTGGCTGGATATGCCTGATTTGCCAGATAGACCGTTTTTTTATCGCCGATTTCTAGCTGACTAACGGCGCTCACTGGCATCCCCACCCGCGCTTCGGGGGTGGCGTTTTCCATCAAGCGCAGCACCGATTGTCCAGCTGCCACAACGGTTCCTTCATCCACCTGACGGATCGAGACGATACCGTCAAAGGGGGCGCGCAATGTACTTTTCGCCAGGGTCACCTCAAGGTCGGCAATGCCCGCTTGCAGCTGTTGCACCAATGCCTGCTGGGCGGCGATTTGTTCTGGACGAGTCCCATTCTGAAGCTCCTCAAGCTCGCTACGAGCCTGATCTAGGCGAGCTTGCAGAGAGCCCTGACCAAAGGCCACTTGATCCAGCTCTTCGCGAGAAATCGCCCCCTGGGCGTATAGAGACTCACGTCGGGCGAGACGGACTTGCTCTAGGCTCAGCTGTTGCTCCAAATCTCGCACTGCCGCCGCCGCCGCCGCCATGTCTTCGGCCCGTGCGCCTATCTGTAACTCCAGCAGTTGGGCGGCGGCCCTCGCCTTTTCGGCAACGAGTTGCTGACGCTGGGTTTGTATATTACGAATATCGAGGCGCGCTAAGGGCGCTCCAGCCTGCACGAAATCCCCCTCATCCACTAACACCGCCACGAGTTGACCGCTGCGTTCAAAGCCCAACTCACTAGCCCGTAGGGAAGCGATCTCTCCCGTGTAGGTGCGCGAGACCTCGTAGCTGCTCACTGGCGTCGCAGTCAGGGTCTCCACTGGCAAAATACGCTCTGGTTGAGTGGTTGTGGCCTCTGCCGAACTAGCCAAACGGGTCCTGGCGATGGGGATACTCACAAGTAGCAAGCCCACCGTTCCCAAACCAATCAACAGACGCGGGGTTACCCGCTGCCGAAAGCTCCCCAGAACAGCGGATAGAGTTAGATTGAATCGTAATGGCTTAGAAATCATAGTGTCTACGGCGAAGTCGGGACATTAAATGGATATAAATAAAACGTATGTTTGAAAATTGGGCGGTATAGTTTATTGGCGCCGTGTTTATGCGTCAGTCCTATATCCGACCAGCAAACCCTATCTATTTAACATATGAGAAGTTAGAGCCAAACTGGGTAATGTTTCGATGGTTCAGCAACCACTTCAAACATACGTTTGATATAATTAAAACGTGCGTTTGAAAATATGGCAAGATCAATTTATCAATTGGCTGACTAGCGCTCAGTCTGAGTTAGCTGCTCCAGGGCTAAGCCAGACTTTGTCTGCCATAGCTCATATGTTTGAATCGCAGATTTTCATGTGTGGTAATCATTATGGACACCGTAGCTTCCCCCAATACCAAAGAACAAATTCTCAATGTGGCGGAACAATTGATTGCCGAGCGGGGCTATGCAGGAACCACCGTGCGTAATATCATCAGTCAGGCTGAGGCAAATCTGGCGGCAGTGCATTACCACTTTGGCTCAAAAGAAGAATTGTTTCGAGCTGTATTTTCCCGCATTGCTCATCCCATTGTCGAAAGTCAGCTCGCCCTTCTAGCAGACCTAAAAGCGCAGGATCACTCCCCCTCAGTGGAAGCAATTCTCACGGCATTTCTTACCCCGCCTTTGGAGTTCATCATCCAACATGAACAGCCCAAGATGGTGCGAGCCCAGTTTATGGGGCGCTGTTGGACTGAGCCTGAGCCTGTCCAGAGCATTGCTTATAAGGAATTTGAAGTGAGCAAAAACACTTTTTTAGATGTATTGCAGCGGACTTTGCCGGAGCAGTCGCGCCAAGAGCTTTTCTGGAAATTAGATCTGGTCGTTGCTGCCCTAATTCGAGTTCTAACCGAAGCCGGTAAACCCAATGCGCTCTTGAAAAGCACCCGAACAGAGGATATCCAAAAAGCAATCAAGCAGTTAGTCGAGTTTCTGGCGCCAAGTATACGGACTTAACAAGATTGTTGTCATGATAGTTTTCTTTCGCATACCCATGCGCAAGGGTACATTCAACTGATAACGCGAAAAGTAAGATTAATTCTTGGTGAGACTGTTTTTTTTGTCTTTGGAATTTGGTGGCGCCAGAAGTGTTGGGTGGGTCCCTTCATCAACAAAAAGTCGCCTTGGGTTAAATCAATTTCTTGTTTCAGATCGGCTTGATAGCAATGCCTCAAGACAAACCGTCGGGTGGCGCCAAAACTAACGGAGCCAATGACTGGATTGATTCCCAGTTCAGGTTCATCATCACTATGCCAAGCCACACTATCTTTACCGTCTCGATATAGATTGAGCAACACACTATTGAACTGAACGCCTGCTAAGGGTTCAATTTTTGACTTAATTTCTAACAAAGGCGGAGTCCAGGGTTGAGGAGTCATGGCCATGTTTGAATAGGTGTATTGCTTCTCTGGATCTCCATACCAAGCGGTTAGTCTGGGAATCGGAATCGATTTACTGTAAATCTGAATGAATTCCTGTTTCCAACCGATGCTGTTGTACAGTTGCGAGAACAGATCATCACTTTC
>JAKSDM010001477.1 GCA_022360135.1 Pseudanabaenales cyanobacterium
CCACAATTTTTTTCAGAATCGCTTCCTTGAGCAGGGCGTTTTTCTGGGGGTCTTCCCGATACTCCGCGATCAGATCCCGTAGCGCCACCAATTCCTTATATAATCCGGCCCGACCATAGGGGGGGACATTGTGGGAAATCAACACCCCGTAGCCCCGGCGTTTCGCCAACATCGATTCTGAGGGGTTATTCGCCGCATATATATAGAGATGGGGCAGATTTCCCAGCAGAATATCCGACCAGGAATAGCCGGTATTCCCCAGCGGCGATCCCGGCAGCCATTCCACCGTACCGTGCATGCCGAAATGCACCACGGCATCTGCCTGGAAATCATTTTGCAGCCATTTATAGAAAGCCGCGTACTGGGGATGGGGCGTCAGATCCCGCTCAAACATCAACCGCATTGGGTCGCCAGAGAGGCCGAGGGGCGGCTGGACGCTGATCCAGACATTACCCAGTTGAACGCCGCCGAGGAGAAAGCGAGTCTGTTCGGGATGGGTCGGAAACGCCAGTGTCTTAATGCCACTGCTGGTCAAAGAGGTCCACTGCTTTTCGACTCGATGGGTTAATAGGTACCCCAGCCATTTCTCCAGGGTTAAGGCATCCACATGGGTAATGCCCGCCTGCTCCAGATCGATAGTCTCTGGGAGTTGGCCTTCGTAAGCTTCATCTGCCTGACGTACCTGGTCAATCAGAAATTCTCCATCGTCTGGCAGGTCTCCAAGGGTATAGCCCTGATCTTTCAGGGCTTGAAGAAACTTGATCAAGGATTTGGGCACATTCAGCAAGGCTGCCGTACCCGTGGCGCCGTAGCCCGGTGGGAAACCGTAGAGGATGACGGCGATCTTGCGCTCAGCCGCTGGTTTCTGGCGCAGGGCGATCCATTTCTGCAGCCGCCCCGTCAACCGCTTCATCCGCTCTGGGACCAGGTAGATTTTGTCGCCCACTAACCCCCCCAGCGGCACTGGATCAATCGCCCCATCTAGCTCAGGCAGAGCGTACAATACGACGCTTTGCAGTCCCCCCACCCCCTGGCGAGTCCAGGAGTGAATGTCCTGAATCAGCAACGGAGCCGCCACAATATAGGGCGCATTCTTGGCGCTGAGAATCCGTTTGGCGACTGCAACCTGACGACCTGCTTCCATCGACCCAGCCGGACCCCCCACTAAAGGAAAGCCAATGGTAGACACGATCGCGTCCACTTTTACCGCCTCCTTTGAAAGCGAAGGCGTTTCGATCATCCCCCGCTGCCGCAGAGCTGTCTCGTGGTCCGTGGTGATCAAATCTCGCACCGCCACATGCCCTTCCACCCCGTTGATGAAAATCGGCAGCGGAATCAAGCCTGCTTCCTCAAAATAACGGATCAATTGAGGAATATAGGGTTGTTTGGTGATGACGTGTTTACGGTAGAGCAGGATGCCGATGACCGGAGATTTTGGATTTTGGATTTTAGATTTTAGATTTTGGACTACGTTCTGTGTTCTAAGCTCTGCCTCCCCTGCTGCCCCTGCCTCTGCCTCCCCTGCTTTCTCTATCCTCTGTCCCCTGTCCTCTGTCCCCTGTCTTCCCCCATACCATTCCAAATATTCGTACGGCGATTCGAAATAGCCGTTGTAATCGGGATGGAGTAGGCCGACGTTGGGGGTTTGTACTGCCTCTGGGATTTCTCCAACTGCTAGGCCGAGGTATTTTTCCGCCAGATACCAGAACATGGCGGAGACATTGTCGGAACCGCCTGCGTTCCAGTAGCCATAGATAATCAGCCAGTTGCGGAGATCTTGAACCTTACGGGCAGGAATGAACTTGAGCAGTTTGGGACCGACTTTTAGAAAGCTGAGGTAACCAGCGAGTCGGTCTTCTTCTTTGCCGCTGCCAAATTTGCTGAGAATGAATTTAACGGGTTTGGGCATGCCTTTTGGCTTGTCGCCAATGACGAATTTGCCCAGTTGGGTTAACGCCATCAGTTCTAGCGCTGACTCAAAGACCAGGCGAATGGGGATGCCCTGCACCCGTTCTCGTAGCCAAATTACCTGGTCGTAGTCGAACAAGAGGCTGGCGAAGAAGACATCTGCGCCCTGGAGAGCCGTTTCGACAAGAGTGGGGTTAGCCGCCAGGTCGCGATCGCTAAACACCCAAATTTCTAGCTCTGAACACCGTGACTGCGCCAACTCAGCGGCCTGCCGATACAGGCCAGAGTTAAACGATTCGAACCCCGCGATCAAAACAATCCGTGGCATGTCCCTAGCCTGAAAAGTTTACCCAATCTGATCTTAATCGGATTCTCAATTAGCGGTGACGCTACTTGAAAAACAAGGGGAGCAGGGGAAGTGTTTTTTTTTAGCACTTGGGGTAAAGGCAGGGTGTAGGGTGTAGGGGTGTGGGGTGTAGGGTTTTAAGTTCGTGGCCGTTTGCGGAATCCTTAACGCTTGATCGATAAGATTTAATTGAAGATTCGCCCATCAGCTCAGTACTCCCATTGCCTTACCCTACAACCCATACCCTATACCCCACACCCTAACCTCTGCCCTCTTCACGGACCGAAACCAACATGAGACTTCGATCGATTCAGTTTAGAAATCTGGTGATAATCACCCTATTAGGTTTCTTGGGATTAGTTCTGTTGTGTTTCATTGGGCCAGTCTTCTCTGTCCAAAGCGAACAACCGATAGCTGTCTTTGAAGAAGTTTGGGAAACCGTGAACGAAAATTTCTATGACCCAAACTTCAATGGTGTGGATTGGACAGCTGAGCGAGAAAAATATGCGCCTCAGGCAGCCCAGGCTAAGTCCACTGAAGAGATAGCAGGCGTGATCAATCAGATGCTCTCTGAGCTGCAGACTTCCCACACCCACTTTTACACCCAGGCAGAGCCCGCCTATTATCAGCTGTTGGGGATTTTTGCACCCGGTTCTTCCCTGGAAGAGAAGCTAGCAGAATTTCTGCCAGAGGGTCGTATTGACTACACGGGCATTGGTATTTTTACCCGAGACATCCATGGCAAAACCTTTATCAAGGGGATTCTGGAGGGCAGTCCTGCCGCCGCCTCGGATCTCCAGGTTGGTGATCAGCTGTTAAGTGTAGATGGCGTTCCCTATGAACCGATTCAATCCTTTGTAAATAAAACAGATCAGGAAGTGACGCTGGTGGTTCAGCGAACGTCGACGCCTGACTATCAGGCGGCGATCGCGGTCACCCCGCAACAGCTAGACCCTACTACGATGTTCCTGGAGGCTCAGAAGGCCAGTGTGGAAGTGATTGAGCGGGAAAACAAGAAGATTGGTTATATGCACATTTGGTCTTACGCCGGCGATCAATATCAGCAACTGCTGGAAGAAGAATTAACCTTTGGTCAACTCAAAGACGCCGATGGCCTGGTGTTAGATCTCAGAGAAGGGTGGGGTGGAGCCAGCCCAGGCTACCTCAACATTTTCACGGCTAAGGGTCCCAACTTAACCTTTGTTGGGCGGGACGGCGACAAAGGAACCTGGAATTATCAATGGCGAAAGCCTGTGGTCATGCTGGTCAACGAGGGTTCAAGGAGCGGCAAGGAAATCCTGGCGTTTGGCTTTCAGCAATATGATATCGGACCCGTAGTGGGTTCCAAGACAGCTGGAGCCGTCGTCGGGGGACGCGCCTTTTTGATGCAAGACGGCAGCCTGCTGTATTTAGCGGTTGTAGACGCCCTAACGGATGGAGAGAGACTGGAGGGGAAAGGGATTATTCCCGATATCGTCGCGCCCTTTTCTCTGGAATATGCTCAGGGGGCAGACCCCCAGAAGGAACGGGCGATCGAGGTTGTGCAAGAGCTCGGTAGAGGGGCGACTTAAGTCATTTTTACCCGTCAATTTAAAGATTGACAGAGTAGTAGTACCTGGCTTGTAGATCTAAGACTGATCTAGTCATGGCATATACAGTCGTGGTTTAGCCCTGCCCTCCTCCGTTGCTCTGATGTCGAAACATAGCTGCAACCATCTCCCGAATGACTTGCCGGTCGGCGGCTGCTTCCTCTGCGTATCGGGTGAGCATTCTCACCATGTCTTCATATGAGCGCTGCATGGCTTCCCTGAGTCCGTCTATCGAAACTCTAAGTTCCTGTATTCTTTGAGTATTGCTATCCACTAGGTTCCTGGTTTCAGCCAACTGAGTCTGAAACCTGTCTTGCCGTTCAGCTAGCGCGGCAATTCCTTCGGTGTTCCGCTCAATCTGAATAGCATTCTCTGCCTGTCTTAGTTTCAGCTCCTGTATACCTTCAGCGTTATTTGCAATCTGTTGAGCATTCTGTCTAATTAAAGCGGAATTCTCTGCCTGTATAAGTTTTAGCTCTTGGATTCCCTTAGTGTTACTGGCAATCTGCTGAGCATTCTGCCTAATTAAAGCGGAATTCTCTGCCTGTATGAGTTTTAGCTCTTGGATTCCCTCAGCGTTGTCGGCTATCTGAGTTGCATTGTCAGCGGACTGCCGACTGGCGCTTTCGGCATACCTAGCGGCAGAGGCTAGCAGTTGTCTTACGGTTTCAAACTCATCTCTACTGACTGCTTGCATTCCCGACAATCTCTATAACGGACAGAATTACCCGGCATTTTATATCCTTTAGTCATTTACTGCATCCTGTTTAGCGAGCGATCGTGAAGTGTATCTTCAAACCAGTACTCGGGTAAGCTTTTATGCTCGATCACACGCTTAAACATTTTCCTTAGCCATTCCTCAAACGAATTTGAG
>JAKSDM010000636.1 GCA_022360135.1 Pseudanabaenales cyanobacterium
GATTGGTTTGGCGGACCTGTCGCCGAGACGCGATCGCAGATCCCAGTCCCAATGCTGGCTGGAGTGAATGCGCCTATGCCGCAGCCCTTGGCATTCAGCTAGGCGGGGTCAATTACTATCAAGGCAGGAGGACAATCAAGCCCGTTTTGGCAGACCCCCTATACCCCATTACCCCCAACCGGATTCGCCGAGCAATGCAGCTCACTCGCTCCAGTTTTCTTCTATGGCTGACTTTGGGGATCGTCAGCCTGTCGCTTGCAAGGTAGCCTAAACTGAGCTTAGGGCTGTTAACCTTACCTCTAACCATGCCGCCTGAAGTTGTTGAAATTTTCTCTGCTGAGGAATTACGGCGCACTCTTAATCGATTAGCCTGCGAAATTCTGGAAAAGGCTGGAAATCTAAACAAACTCGTGCTTTTAGGGATTCATACGCGAGGTGTGCCGCTAGCCAAGATGTTGGCTCATCAGATTGATCGTTTGGAGCAGGTGCGAGTCTTTGTCGGGGCTCTAGATATTACCTTCTATCGGGATGATTTAGATAAAATTGGAGCCCGGACACCAGCTAGAACTCAAATTCCCTTCGATCTATCTAAAAAAACGGTAATTATAGTCGATGATGTGATCTACAGCGGTCGCACCATTCGGGCTGCGCTCAATGCGGTGAATGATTACGGCCGCCCGGAATTGATCCGCCTAGCCGTCTTGATTGATCGCGGACATCGGCAGTTACCCATCCATCCAGATTTTGTCGGCAAGAAGTTACCGACGGCTAAAGAGGAAAAGGTTAAAGTCTATCTGCAGGATACAGATGGCCGAGACGCCGTCGAGTTACTCACTCGAAATCGATTATCGGCATGATGACAAGGTTAGAGACTATATAGGATTAACGGACTGACTGTGGCTGTACCCCCTATCGCTCCTCTGGAAACTCAAACGCGTAAAGCAGATCATCTGCGAATTTGCTTAGATCAAGATGTGCAATTTCTCCGTAAGACCCATGGTCTAGAACGCTATCGCTTTACCCACTGCTGCTTACCAGAACTCGATCGAGATCAGATTGACATCGATACGAATTTCCTGGGTAGGCGGCTAGGGGCGCCGCTCCTGATTTCTTCAATGACCGGGGGAACAGAGCAAGCCCGGTTGATTAATACCCGCTTAGCCACTCTGGCTCAACAGCATAGATTGGCAATGGGAGTCGGCTCTCAACGAGTCGCCATAGAAAACCCTGAGTTAACGCCTACTTTTGCAGTCCGCTCTCTAGCGCCGGATATTCTACTGTTGGCTAATTTGGGAGCGGTGCAGTTGAACTATGGCTATGGCCTGGAACAGTGTCAGCGAGTGATTGACGCTTTAGAGGCCGACGCCCTAATTCTGCATCTCAATCCCTTACAGGAATGTGTTCAGACGAGGGGAGACACCAATTTCAAGGGATTGTTGAACAAGATTGAAGGACTTTGCGCCCAACTCCCTGTGCCTGTAATCGCCAAAGAAGTGGGTAATGGGATTTCTGCGGCTATGGCGCAGAAACTGATTAATGTGGGTATAACCGCCATTGATGTGGCTGGGGCTGGCGGCACCTCTTGGGCCAGGGTTGAAAGTGAGCGAGCCAACGATCCTAAACAACGGCGCTTAGGCAATACCTTCGCCGATTGGGGGATGCCAACGGCTGAGTGCATTACCACGATTCGAGCGATCGCCCCGGTCATTCCCCTGATCGCCTCCGGTGGACTCCGGAATGGATTAGAGGTGGCTAAAGCGATCGCCCTAGGGGCTGACATTGCTGGGTTGGCTTGGCCATTTCTCCAGGCTGCCAGTGAATCGGAAGCAGCTTTGCAGGAGTTAGTCGAGGCGCTAATTGCTGAGATTGCAACTGTCCTGTTTTGTACCGGAAAAGCAAACTTGATTGGGCTACGAGACGCCAATACACTGCAACGATTAGTATAGGTACATCAGTTTACCGTTTACCCTCCAGGTTTGGGTTATGCGTGATTTCCTTAAATTTTTCCTCGCCAGCGCCCTGGGCACTTTTGCCAGCCTGGTTGCTCTGATTGTATTGCTTGGACTTGGGGCGGGCAGTCTGATTGTATTCTTGCTGGCCACCGCGTCTGTAGAAACAGAGCCAGAGATGGAGGATAAGTCAATTCTCATGTTTGATTTATCCATTGACATTCTGGATTCAGTGCCTCCCTCTGGCGCCGGTATTGTCTTGGAGGAGACCTTAGTTGGCGCTTCTAACCGGGCAATCTCCCTTCGGGAAGCCCTAGACAGCCTAGAACAGGCTGCCGCAGACGACAACATCGTAGGGCTTTATATGCATGGCAATACGGGGGAAGGGTTCGCAACCCTGAAGGAATTACGAGAAGCCTTGGAGAAATTCAAGCAGTCAGGCAAGCCTATTATTGCTTATGAGATGATTTGGTCAGAACGCGATTATTATCTCACCTCTGTGGCTGATACGCTGGCGCTCAATGCCTCGGGAATTATTGAATTCAATGGCTTTAGCGCTGAAACTCAGTTTCTAGCGGGGGCGCTGCAGAAATATGGAATTGGGGTGCAGGTTCTGCGGGCAGGGCGATACAAGTCGGCGGTAGAGCCATTCATTCGCACCGAAAGCAGCCCGGAAGACCGAGAGCAAACCCAAGCCCTGTTGACGGATTTGTGGCAAGAACTGCTCACGATCGCCGCAGAAAGCCGGGAGCTAACCCCTCAGGAACTCCAGCAGCTTGCTGATGAGGGCGGGCTTTTGATGGCTCAAGACGCCCTAGAGGCCGGATTGGTAGATCAGGTTTCCTACTTTGATAAAGTTCTGACAGAGCTGCAAGATCTGACTGAAACTGAAGCAGAGGAAGGGGATGCCTTTCCCCAGATTAGTTTATCCGCCTATAGCCGCCTGGTTAATCAGCGGAGCGCCAGTGATTTGAAAGGAGACACCATTGCTATCGTCTATGCCGACGGTGAAATTGTCAGTGGTGAAGGCTCACCGGGCATTATCGGTTCTGACACCCTAACCAAGGCTCTACGAAAGGTGCGCTTAGACGACAGCGTTAAGGCCGTGGTGCTGAGGGTGAATAGTCCAGGGGGCGGGGCCAGCGCCTCTGAAGTGATCAGCCGTGAGGTTGAGCTGACCAGTGAAGCGAAGCCAGTAGTGGTTTCAATGGGAGATTTTGCCGCCTCTGGCGGCTATATGATTTCTACCCGAGCCGATAAAATTTTTGCCTCGCCAGGATCCATTACAGGGTCAATTGGCGTTTTTGGATTACTCCTGAACCTGAAGCAAGTCGCTAATGACAATGGCGTCACCTGGGATGTGGTGAAAACAGCTAAATTTGCGGATATCAGCACCATTTCCAGACCCCAAACAACGGCGGAATTGAAACTTCAGCAGGCTGTCGTGGATGATCTCTATGAGCGCTTCATTACCATGGTGGCGGAATCGCGGCAGATTTCCAGGGACGAAGTGGACGATATTGCTCAAGGTCGAGTCTGGACGGGCATTGACGCCAAGCAAATCGGGCTGGTGGATGAATTGGGCGGTCTTAACGCCGCAATCGCAGCTGCTGCGGAACAAGCCGAACTTGAGCAATGGCGGATTGAGGAATACCCCAAACCCCGCACTCTGGAGGAGCAGATTTTCGAGAATTTATTTGGTCAGCTGATCTCTCGCCTGCCGATGGGGACTGATCCTCTGACTCAAGAGTTTCGCAAGCTTCAGGCAGAACTGGCTGTTATCCAATTACTGAGTGATCCCAGGGGACTCTATACCCGCCTTCCGTTTACAACTGAGATTGAATAAGCGGGTAGCCTAGCCGTTAACCCCTGCTTTGGGAAATTGTCAGAATGAATCAATATTTTGCAACGGTTGCTCGGGGGTTAGAGGCGATCGCCGCTCAAGAGCTAGAGGGGTTAGGGGCTCAGTTAGTTCAACCCGGGGGTGCGGGCGTACATTTTGAGGGCGATGGCGCCCTTCTTTATCAAGTCAATCTCTGGGCCAGAATTCCCTTCCGAATCTTACTGAAGCTACAGGAATTTCCCTGCTATGACGCCGATGATCTCTACCGGGGCGCACAAAGTATTGATTGGAGTCAATATCTAGAGCCGCGGCATACGCTGGCGGTCGCCGCCACAGGCGGCAACCGGGCGCTGAATCATACTCATTTCACGGCGCTGCAGGTAAAAAACGCCCTTGTCGATCAACAACGACAGCAATTTGGCCAGCGCTCCAGTGTGGATACTCGCAATCCCGATGTGCAGATTAACCTCCATATTGAACCCGATCGCGCTATCTTGAGTTTGGACAGCTCAGGTGAGAGTTTGCATCGGCGCGGATATCGTCCCGCGATCGGGGTTGCGCCCCTCAAAGAGACGTTGGCCGCAGCTTTGATTGAGATGGCCGAGTGGGACCCTA
>JAKSDM010001828.1 GCA_022360135.1 Pseudanabaenales cyanobacterium
CCTTGGAATTGCCGTAGTGGGTTATTCTGACAATATGCTCACGGCGCGGGCGTTTGCCACCCGTAACCACTATAAAATTGACCCGAATCAAGAACTGCTCGCCCTGGGCGCCTCAAACTTAGGGGCGGGGTTAATGCAGGGCTTTCCCATCAGTAGTAGCGGCAGTCGCACCGTAATTGGCAATGCTCTGGGCGGTAAAACGCAGCTCTTTTCCCTGGTCGCGATGGCGGCGGTGGTGTTGGTGTTGTTATTTTTGCGGCCGCTGTTGGCCTTATTCCCTGACGCCGCCCTGGGAGCCTTGGTGATTTACGCCGCCACTCGCCTGATCGAGATCTCAGAATTCCGCCGATTGCAGCACTTTAGAAATACTGAATTCGCCCTGGCGATCGTCACAACTCTGGGTGTGCTGGTCACGGATTTGTTGGTTGGAATTGCGATCGCCATCGGATTATCGGTGATTGAATTGTTCGCCCGCGTCGCCTATCCCCATGATGCTGTGTTGGGACAGGTTCCAGGATTGGCGGGATGGCATGACATTGATGATTGGCAAGGCGCAACCACACTGCCAGGTTTGGTGATCTATCGGTATGATGCGCCGATTTGCTTTGCCAATGCTGAAGATTTCAAACAGCGCGCAATGGCGGCGATCGAGGCAGAGCAGACGCCGGTGGAGTGGTTTGTGTTGAATACAGAAGCAATCGCCGAAATCGATATCACGGCTGCGGATATGTTGGCAGAGTTACATCAAGCGTTAACCGCCAAGGGTATGACCTTTGCCATGGTTCGAGTAAAGCAAGATTTATACGCCCAGCTCAAGCGATCGGGGTTATTAAACAACATTGGCGCCGATCGTATTTACCCAACATTACCAACCGCGATCGCTGCATTTAAGGGAACTGCAACTCAATAACATCCCATCTCCATCCACTTATCTACTCTATTGGCCTAACCTTTACTGCCGGTCAGTCTGACGTTTTCAATGAAATAGCGATTGAAAAAGGCATAGATGCCCAAAGCCGGTAGGGTGAATACGATAGAGGCCGCCATAATGTAGTTCCAGTAGCTAATGTACTGTCCCTTAAATGTGTTGAGCCCTAAGGGCAAGGTGAACATCTCAGGATCAAACAAGACAACGACGGGCATCAAAAAATTATTCCAGCTACTCATAAATACAAAAATCGCCTGCGCTGCCAACGCTGGTTTTGCCAAGGGCAGTACGATATGCCAAAAAATCTCAAATTTATTTAGCCCATCCAGCTCAGCCGCTTCTTCCAACTCTTTAGGGAAATTAATGAAAAACTGCCGCATCATGAAAATGAACGTGGCGTTCACCATGCTGGGCGCAATCATGCCTTGATAGGAGTTAAGCCAGCCAAACGCCTTCAAGATCAAGAAGGTGGGAATCAATGTAACTTGCACAGGAATGGCTAACACCGCCAGAATCAGGAAAAACCAAAAGCGTCTGCCTCGGAAGCGGAGACGAGCCAGTGCATATCCCGTCATCGAGTTAAACAACAGATTGAATAAGGTCACACTGACCGCAATTACCACACTGTTGAAAAACCAGCGTAGAAATAAGGGTTCTTGCAGAAAAATTTGTCGGTAGTTATTGAGAGTGAAGCGTTGCGGAAAAAAGTTTGCACCTCCCGCCACAATCTCCGACAACGGCTTAAACGACGCTGACAGCGCCCAAAGAAACGGAATTAGTGTCAGTAGTGCATATAGCCCTAGACCGCCATACAATATTGTCTTGAGCCAAAGAAAGCGCGATCGCTGAAACTGTAATTCCCTCCCAGTCATATCCGAGTTGTCCAATGAACAAGGCGATGTGTTTAGTAGCTGAGTCATATTGAGCGCTGAAAACTGAGCAAGGGGGGTATGGGGTGTAGGGTGTGGGGTGTATGATTCCTAGTCCCTAGTTCCCATCTCCTATCCCTTCTCTTCTTCAAAAAATCGACGTTGAACCAGGGTCGCCGTGATAATCACGGCTGCCAGTAAGAAAGCCAAGGCTGCGGCGTAGCCCATCTGCAAATCTTTGAAAACATATTGATAAATCAACAGCACAACCGTGAGGGTGGCGTTGTTGGGTCCCCCGGAACCACCAGAGAAGATGTAGGACTGATCGAAGAGTTGAAACGTGCCAATAACGCCAACCGATGCGACAAAAAAGGTAACGGGTTTGAGCAGCGGCAGAGTGATATGGATAAACTGCCGCCAACCATTGGCCCCGTCCAGCGTCGCCGCTTCGTAAACCGACTTGGGAATATCCTGCAACGCCGCCAGGTAAATCACCATGAAGAAAGGGGCGGTTGACCAGATATTCATCAGCATGATGCCTTTGAGGGCGACTGCTGGGTCGCCTAGCCAGTTATAAGTGGGCAGCCTAAAGAAAGCTAGAAACTCATTCAGCAAACCATTGGTGTTATAGATCCACATGAAAATCAAAGTCAGCACAGCTGAGGAGGTGATGGTGGGCATAAAATAGATAATCCGCCACCAGTTTTTCCCCTTAACGCCTGAATTCAAAGTGACCGCAAGCACAAGCGCCAGGATGGTCTGAGTGGGAACGACAATGACGACATATTCCACTGTATTTCTCAGAGCAATCCAGACCCGTCCATCTTCAATCAAGCGGCTGTAGTTCCGTAGCCCCAGAAATTCGTACTCAATCCCTCCCAAGAGTTGAACTTTTTGGAACGAGAGGAAAAGAGCATAGAAAATGGGCAAGATAATAAATGTTCCTAGCGCCAAAATGCTTGGCGCCATAAATAGGTAACCCGTCAGGTCTTTTTGGATACTTCGGCTAAGAAGACTCCTTTGACGTCTAATTTCAAACACACTGAATCTCCGGCTAACGCCGTATCTACCCACTGCGGGGGAGGGCGCGTATATTTACTATGCTACCCAAATCGTCACAGTAACTGTAACATCTAGGGGATACGAGTTAGCGAGATCGCGTCAGCAACTTTAATCCCCTTAACTCAATCTCATGTAATGTAACTAAACCCAACAATTCTAGAGGATGTTTGAGAAGTCTGGAATGCTACCCTATCTGAAGGAGGCAATTATTAGAAACTTCAACTCCCTCGACTGATATTCCGGACTCACAAGATAAATTCGGCTCTTCAGAATCTGTTAGGCAAAATAGTCAGCGAAGGCGGCGTTGTAGTCAATGCAAATAAAACCGTTATATAGACACTAAAAATGCTTGGATGGGCATGCTTTACTTTCCCTATCCTACGATCACGGATTCAATGATTTATCTGAAAAAGAATCAATTCAACATTTGATGTTTCTCAGGCTTTAAAACAACAACATCCAACCCTAGCAAGCCAAGTGATTTCCTCACATTAAAAATCTTAATTTAGAGCTGTACTGATTCAACTGTTCAATACACAAAGAACCAGTCTAAAAACTCTCTATTAACCATTAGAGGAAATATCAGCAATTTAGTTGGATGTTGCTGTAGTTTAACGAGACAGATTTTAGATTAAGCAGGAATTCTACCTCCTCAGCTAATGTAGACTTGGCTTCTAAATCTGCCAGGGAAGCTTATTAGCTTCATTCATTACTATACTCCTCATCTTGCTAGGTGGAAGGCAGTGAAACCAAAGTTTACGTAAACTAGATGCAGTAGTAACACCCCTATCTCAATTAGGAGCTGGAGCCTCTTTAGATGGGGATTCGCTGATTTGTTGCAGCCGATCTAGCGCTCGTTCTCCCCCCCACTTATTCACAATCAGATCATCGTATTCATCTGCAATTTCTAATACGGCCTTGACGGATGCTTCTAGTTCTTTCTTGTCACAGGTAGACCCTACAATCGAGTGTTCAAATAAAATATTCCCTGCATCGTCGATACCAAAGGCGCCAAAGTACATTTGAGTATTTTCTTGGAGCAGAAAACGCATCAGCTCCTGAGTTATTTCCACCCCTTTTACGACGTATGAGCGGGTGTTTATGATAGTGTCATCATCTTCCCAGGGATAAATTAATACTTCTACCAGGGCGGAATTCATGAAAAGCCCTAAGCCGGGAATATCACTTCTAGCACAGGGAAACTTGCCAAATAAGTCTTTCATCCAAATAGCGATTTTGTTGTAGCAAGCCTGCTGAGCTTCTGACTGAAATTCCACTTTAATGCTCCTTATTTAGGATTGGCGACAATCTAGCTAGTCCAAACTGATAATAGCTGAACAATAGGAAGCGAGCTTTGTCGAGTCTTGACTTCTAGTTGAAGCCTTCGGTGATACTGGCGGGGTGGCGGGAACTCCTACTCTTCTAGCTGCTGAGTTCAGCAGCTAGAAGAGTAGGAGCCAGGAGCCAGAATATTCTGGCTTAAGTGGACACCCCATTCAGGAGATTGCCTTGAGATCCATTAAACCGCTGCAGATGAAAAGATAACCAACCATAACAGCAGGGCTAGCATCAGCGCACCAATCTTGGCGATTAGATAGGTGGTAACATTCAGATGCGAAAAGGTATGCATTATTTCTCCTCCCTTCGCAGCACATCCTATAGTTCTATTGTCCCCGAAATTGGCTCCAGTGGGTAATTACTGAAATGTGTTCTGGCGCTTTAGC
>JAKSDM010001205.1 GCA_022360135.1 Pseudanabaenales cyanobacterium
GTTCACTCATGGTGCGATCTCACCCTATTGTTATCCACCTAACATCCCATATTGGAGTGTCTTATGACTCTTAGCAGATGATTTCCTTCTCTTTTGGCTTGAAATATATCTTGTAGTATGTTTGTCGTGCGGAATGTCGGTAATGGCGCCGCTGTGAAATGGTTTCCTTATCTGCTCCTCTTTCAGGTTGCGGTACACTATCATGGGTGTCCAATGAATACTTGTCATTGCACCTTGTTTCTTTGCCTTTGAATGTCATCAGGCGTTGAGCACTTTCACTGCTTCACAGTCTTAGTTTGGCTGGAAACACAGAGCTGCTGGGAATATCAACGCCCGGTTCGCTCTTCACCTCAGATGCCGTAAGGCGATTCAGATTGTAATCAGGTTATTGACATATCAATATTTTCTAGCTACCTTGAATTTATTCAATGTTTCAATGTTTAACAGTAAACACACTATCCTTTTAGAATTCAGCCCTGCGTCAGTGAGGGCGTTGCTTAATACCGGGATGAACTGCCCTCATCCCCAACCCTTCTCCCCAGGGAGAATGGAGCCAGAATCAAAGTCCCTCTCCTTAGGGAGCTACCGTGTACACACAAGTCAGAACCGGAGTCATTTCAGCCCCCTAAATCCCCCAATTCTGATGCTGCTGGCGAATTATTTCGTAATATCGTCAGAACATCTGAAGGCCCCCTAAATCCCCCAACTTTGTGGGACTTTGAGGATCTGCTCCCCCAGAATTGGGGGCTGGGGGGCCTCAAAGAACCCTCCCTCCCTTCGGCGCCAATATTTCCAAGTGTTAAATTAGCCAGCAGCATCAATTCTGGGGGACTTTGAACTCTGATCCCCTCCAGAATTGGGGGGTTAGGGGGCCAGATCGGCGAATTCGCAATCGGAGTCGAGATCTGTGTACACCGTAGCCTTAGGGAGAGGGATTTAGGGTGAGGGCAATTGAGGCAATACCATGACCCGCTCATCCCTCGGTTCAGCAACACGTCAGTGAGTAATACCAAAACGATTTGAAGATGAGCAGAATATAGCCGCTGGAAGTCTTACTGGGCAACGATTTATTATGTTCAACCTCAAATCAAATTGGTATAAGTACGGGCTGAAATCTGAAACTAGTTTTCTCCTTTGATGCCGTCAGGTTTTGAGAATTTCAACTGCTCAGAAAGTCATCTACCTAGGAGGACTTTGAATTTTGATTACCTCAATAAATGTTTGGCCCTCACCAGATGCGAGTGATGGGATTGAACCGCTTGTGGAGCTGGCTTTTCCCGTTCGAGGTAAGTCCCTCCCCGCAGATCACAACTATGGACTCTACTCAACCTTAGTGGGTTGTGTTCCAGCGCTGCACCAGCAAACTCATTTCAGCCTCTTGACTGTGGCTGGTTTTCCTGATCGACAGGGAGAGATTACCTTAACCCCATACTCTTGCTTCAAGATCCGTGTGTCCGTCTCCCAAATTCCGTTGGTTTATCAACTAGCAGGTAAGCAAGTTGATGTTGGCAAGCACAAGATTCAAATCGGGATTCCTAAAACCACCTTGCTCAAACCAGCCCCAAGGCTGCGGTCCAGGATTGTAACGATCAAAGGCTATATGGAGCCTGAGCCATTTTTATTAGCGGCTCAACGACAACTCGATCGCCTGGGAGTTTCTGGCGATCTCTCGATCCCTATCAACCGAGAGGGTCGGCCCAGTCGTAAGACAATCAAGATCAAGTGCTTTACCGTTGTAGGCTTTACGACGGCGGTTTCAGAGCTAAGTCCGGCAGACTCTTTGAAGCTGCAAACCTATGGTTTAGGTGGGAAGCGATCTCTGGGGTGTGGATACTTCATTCCCTGGAAAGGAGGGGGCGATGTTTAAGAGGCTCTTGGCAAAATCGTTGCCTCCACAGGACTCTGACCAGCCTCAGGTTCGTGGAGCTGCTACCTATACAGGCCATATTGGCTGCGTAATGACGGCTGCAGATGTCTTGGTTGATCAGCTAGGAGAGGTCATGCTTCAGCAGTTGGGGTTGGAAGGGGTTGATTTAAGCTACTTTGTCAATACGGTTAGGCTGGGCGCCTATCTGCATGACTGGGGGAAGGCAAATCAACATTTCCAGGAAATGGTTTATCTCAACTCGCTGGATTCTAAGTCACAGGATGAACAAGTTTTTAGGTTTAGAAAGAGGCTCAAAGCTACAGCCAAAGAGCATCCTGGCGGTCAGATGCTACGGCATGAGGTGGTCAGCGGCCTTCTAGCTCTGCAAGTTCGAAATTTTAGAGAATGGCTGGAATGTTGTCCACGAGCAAACCTGATAGTCGCCGTATGGGCGGCGATGGGGCACCACCTCAAGCTGGAGGGACAATCGGCGGCGGGTGTGGTCGATATCCCAGACGGCACGGGACAGAACCTCAGGATTTATACCCAGCATGACGATTTTCGCAAAGTGTTGAAGATGGGGAGCAAATGGTTGGGGCTACCGGAAAAGTTACCACAGTCGCCCCCAGAGGATTGGCGCAAAGTTGACTTGAAGAGAGGGTTGAAGGCGCTTCGGCGTGAGTTCTTGGACTATGAGGAAACTGTTGATGGGGATCAGCAGCGGTTTATTGCCGCTGTTAAAGCAACCGTGATAGCAGCGGATCTGGCCGGATCTGCTCTGCCATTTGCTGAAGAGAATCTCCAAGGCTGGATACGAAAAGTTTTGAATCTGACGCTTACCGCTGATGAATTGCAAGAACTGATTGATCAGCGGTTGGAAGGAAAACCGTTGCGACAATTTCAAAAACAAGTCGCCCATGCGCCCCACCGTGTCACCCTGGTGAAAGCTGGCTGTGGCATGGGCAAAACAGCAGGTTCCTATGCCTGGGCCAAGCAATGGGCGGAAGGTCGAAAACTATTCTTCAGCTATCCGACCACTGGAACAGCTTCCCAAGGCTATATAGACTATGCCAACGGCACACAGGTCGAATCCGACTTAATGCACTCCCGAGCAGATTTAGATCGAGAACTTCTGTTTTCAGGTGAAAGGGATGACTCTGAAGGCATGGATGCTCGACTAGCTGCGTTTCAAGCGTGGCGTAAACAACTGATCATTTGCACGGTTGATTCGGTGTTAGGGCTGATGCAGAATAATCGTCGCCCCCTCTATGCTTGGCCAGCGATCGCCCAATCCGCCTTTGTTTTTGATGAAGTCCACGCTTACGATGATCGCCTCTTTGGAGCCCTTTTACAGTTCTTGAGAACTTTTCGGGGCGCGCCGATATTGCTGATGAGCGCCA